>JAGQIY010001088.1 GCA_020430865.1 Myxococcales bacterium | reverse complement strand
TTCGCAACGGCATCTGCCAGGGCGACACGGCTCCCTTCGTCCTGCGGCCCGGCGACATCCAGGAGACCTGCAACGGCAAGGACGACGACTGCGATGGAACCGCGGATGATTCTCCAATCGACGTAGGGGGCACCTGCGGATCATCGGTTGGATCGTGTCGCACCGGAACCATCCAGTGCATCTCGGGTGCGCCGTCTTGTCAGGGCGCCTCGGATCCCACCCCGGACATCTGCAACGGTCGCGACGACAACTGCGACGGCGTGATCGACGGCGTGGTGGTGTCTCCACCGGTGCCTTGCAGCTCCGACGCCAACTGCACCGGCGGCGCGACCTGCATCAACAGCCTGTGCACGAAAGACGCAGTTGGAATGGGCGTCGCTTGCGACGTACCGCCAGCGCCACCCTCGGGTGCCACGTCACCCTGCAGAGCCGGCACGCTGAAGTGCCAGAGCGGCAGTCCGGTGTGCAATGGCTCGATCACGGCCACCTCCACGTCGGACACCTGCGGGGTCGACGCAAACTGCGACGGCACGCTGAGCAGCCAGCCGGACCTGCAGAACGACGTGCGCAACTGCGGGATCTGTGGTCGCGACTGCTACGCGCTGGCCGGAGGCAACGGAAACTGGACGTGCAACTCTGGCGTCTGCACCTTCGCAGGCTGCAGGAGCGGCTTCATCGACTGCTCGGGCGCAACCAACGACTGTGAAACCGCCTGCTCCGGCAGCTCCGGAGCGACAGAGCTGTGTAACGGCATCGACGACAACTGCGACTGCACGGTGGACAACGTGCTGCCTGCCAACAAGCCGAACTCGACGCAGGTCTGCGGCGTGAGCCCGGCGGCCACGGATCCCAACTGCACGACCAACGTCGCCGTCAACTGCCAGGCCGGGTCGTGGAGCTGTACGTTCCCGTCTGGGTACTGCACGGGCGGCGCACCGGACTACTGCAGCAACGCCGACAACACCTGCAACACCCGGGACGACAACTGCAACGGCGCCATCGACGACGACTTCCAGCTCGCTGTCGTGGGTTCTTCGGGCAACTACCTGGGCAAGACGTGCTTCAGCGACGACGGCAGCCCGACCAGCCACGGAGACTGCCGCACCTCCGGCACCTACCAGTGCGATCCGGGCAACTCGTCGCGGACGAAGTGCACCGCGGTCAAGAACACTGCCGCGGCGGGCCCGGAGCTCTGCGACGGTAAGGACAATGACTGCGACGGAGACGTGGACGAGACGTACAACGCTCCAGGCACCGACCCCCGCTACGTCGTTCCGGCGGTGCGCTCGATCGGTGGCGGCGTGTACATGTACCTGTACGAAGCCTCCCGCCCCGGCGCGACGGCCACGGATCCGGGTACCGGAAACGGCTGGCACAGCAACCCGCCGAGCACCGAAACCGCAGACGAGACGCTGTCGTGCTCGGTCCCAGGTGTGGTGCCGTGGTTCAACGTGACCGGCGCAGAGGCCGCCCAGACCTGCGCTGCGGTCGGAGGTCGTCTGTGCCGCTTCACCGAGTGGCGCACCGGGTGTCGGGGTCAGGGCGGTAGCTGTACCCGCGGCTACGCTCCCGCCAGCGCTTGCCAGTCGAACGGCTCGTATCCCCAGGGTAACCCGCACTGCAACATCGGCCCCTACGACTGGGACGGCAACGCAGGCAACGGCGTCACCGACGGGCTGCTACCCACCGCCTACGGCGGCGGGGGCGCCTCACCAGCTCTGACGAACTGCCGCGCCGACTGGAATGGCAGCAGCGACTTCTGGGACATCATGGGCAACCTGCGCGAGATCACCTGGAACCGCACGACCAGCTCGAGCAGCAACTGCACGCCAGAGGACCCGACCGACACCAACTGCCTGTTCAGCCTGATGGGCGGCGCCTTCAACACTCAGTCGGAGGACGGAGCGAGCTGCAACTTCGACTTCTACACCGTCGACACGTCGTTCAAGCTATACGACGTGGGCTTCCGCTGCTGCTTCGACTCGAACCCGCAGTAGAATCCAGAGCCGCGAGCGGCAAAGCGACTGGCCGGTGGACTCTGGTGTCCTCCGGCCAGCTTGCTTTTGTACGCGCGAGCCGACTTCGACGTGCTCGATCCGTGCGGCTCGAAGCGTCCGGTGTAGGATGCGCGCCATGACGCCAGTCGAGCTGATCATCAAGAAGCGGGATGGCCTCGAGCATCCTCCGGCGGAGATACAGGCCCTGATCGATGGCTACCTCAGGGGTGACGTCGCGGACTACCAGATGAGCGCCTGGCTGATGGCCGCGTTCCTGCGCGGTCTCAGCGACAAGGAGACGGTCACGCTGACCCAGGCGATGCTGCGCTCGGGAGACGTGCTGGAGCTCCCGACGGTCACCGCCACCAAGGTGGACAAGCACTCGACCGGAGGGGTCGGCGACAAGATCAGCATTTGCCTCGCCCCGCTGGTCGCCGCATGCGGCGTCGCCGTGCCCATGATTTCCGGGCGGGGGTTAGGACACACTGGCGGCACCCTGGACAAGCTGGAGGCAATCGCCGGGTATCGAGTCGATCTCGACGCGAAGCACTTCGAGCGCACGGTGCGCGACGTCGGCACATCGATGATCGGGCAAACCGAGCATCTCGCCCCGGCAGATCGCCGCATCTATGCGCTGCGCGACGTCACCGGGACCGTGGAGTGCATCCCGCTGATCGTCGCCAGCATCCTCTCCAAGAAACTCGCCGAAGGCATCGATGGGCTGGTACTCGACGTGAAGGTCGGTCGGGGCGCCTTCATGAAGGACCTTGATTCCGCGCGGCATCTGGCGAAGGCCCTCGTGCGCGTCGGACGCGGGGCAGGCAAGCGCGTCGTCGCGCTGCTCACCGACATGTCGGCCCCGATCGGAGACACCATCGGCAACGCGCTGGAGACGCGAGAAGCCATCGCGGTGCTGCATGGGCGCGGCCCGGCGGATACCGTCGAGCTGACTCTCGCGCTCGGAGCGGAGATGCTGGTCCTGGGCGGCGCTTGCAAGCGCAGCGTGGAAGGCCGCAGGCTGCTCCAGAGGGCCATCGACAGTGGCGCCGGACGCCAGACGTTCGCCGCCATGGTGAAGGCCCACGGCGGCGATCCTCGGGTGGTCGAAGAACCGGATCGCCTACCACGAGCCAAGCACCGCATCCCAGTAGTCTCGGACAAGTCGGGCTTCGTCCACGCCTGCGACCCGCTGGAGCTCGGGCTGTCTGCGCTGGAGCTGGGCGCCGGGCGCAAGCGGAAGGAAGACACCATCGATCCGGCGGTGGGCATCGAGCTTGCCAAGAACCGAGGGGATCGGGTCAGGCGCGGCGACACGCTGTGCTGGCTGCACGTACAGAAGCCCAGGCACGCCGCGGAAGTCACGGACCGGGTCCAGGCCGCCTACGATCTCAAGCGCTCTGCTCCCGCTCCCTCACCCTTGGTGATCGAGCGGCTAGCCAGATGAGCCGCGCTGGGCTGGCCGCGGCTGCCGTGGGGCTCGGGGTGCTGCTCTCGCCTGGGAGCGCGCGAGCTGCAGACGAGGACCCCTGGCTTGGTCGGGACAAGGTGCTGCACTTCAGCGTTTCCGCGGGGTTAGGAGCCGGAGGCTACGCAGGCTCGGCGCTGCTCTGGGATGGCTACGGCGCGAGAGCGCTCTCGGGCGCAGCGTTCTCGCTCAGCATCGGGATCGCCAAGGAGCTCTATGACGCCACTGGCGCTGGAGACCCTTCATGGAAGGACCTTGCGTGGGACGGCATCGGGACGGCGGTCGGCGTGGGTGTCGCCTTGTTGATCGATCTGGCGATCCGCGGCGAACCTCACCCCCAACCCCAGCTCCAGGGTCAGACGTTGCGAGGACTCCAGCTGACCTGGTGAGCTTCTGGCGTGGCTCGACCCACGAGTTGCCACTATCCTGCGCGCCATGGCGTTGATGGCAGGAAAGATCGCGGTCGTGACGGGTGCAGGTGGCGGCATCGGCGCGGCGACGGCGGAGTTGCTCGCGCGCGAGGGAGCGAAGGTCGTGGTCAACGACGTCGGAGGACCACGGGATGGCTCGGCGTCCGACGCAAGCGCCGCCGAACAGGTGGTCGAGAGGATCCGAGAGGCGGGGGGAGAAGCCGTCGCAGACGCTCACAGCGTCGCAACCCCGGAGGGTGCTCAGGGCATCTTGAAGGCGGCGCTGAGTGCGTTTGGGCGGCTGGATGTCTGGATCAACAACGCAGGGATCTTGCGCGACAAGACGCTGCTCAAGCTGGAAGAGGCCGACTGGGATGCCGTGATAGACGTGCACCTCAAGGGTACTTTTCTCGGCACGCAAATTGCCGCACGGCAATTGAGGAGCCAGGGAGATGGCGGCAGCATCGTCAACACCACCAGCGTCTCGGGCATGCTGGGGAACTTCGGGCAAACCAACTACTCAGCCGCGAAGGCTGGGATCTACGGGCTGACGCGGACGGCGTCGATCGAGCTACAGCGCTTCGAGATCCGGGTGAACGCGGTGGCGCCCATCGCCAAGACGCGTATGACCGAGGACCTGCCGATGTTCGCGAAGGTAGACAGCATGACGCCACGGCACGTGGCGCCCGTGCACCTGTTCCTCGCGAGCGACCTGAGTCGCGAGGTCACGGGTCAGGTGCTGAGCGTCGCCGGCGGCAAGCTCGCCTCGTACAAGGTGGTGGAGAGCCCGGGGCGCTTCAAGGAAGCCGCGGATGGAATCTGGGAAGCCGGTGAAATCGCCGAGCATTTCGCGTCGATCACGAAGCTGTAACCAAGCGCCGGGAAAACCGCCCGACGCTCGCAACCGGGTGAGCCAGCAGCGAAATCGCTGGCCAGTCGCGTCCACGAGCCCGCGTTGCTGGCGGAGGGGGTGGGTGTTAGGTTTTCCTTCTCGAGGGGCGCCAGGCTCCTCGTCGCTCGCGCGGCGAACCGCAGCAGCGGGCAAGTGCTGGTCCAAGCCATGAAGCGCGAGCCCTACGCCACCTCAGTCGTCGCCATCCCGCTCGGGCTGTGGGTGGCCGCGGCTATCGTCGCTCACCTGGGCTGGGCGGCCGGAGCCGAGGTGGGCTCGGACGTGATCGAGCAGCAGCTCGATGTCGGCTTGTTCGCCGATCGAGTCGGAGGCTACTTCGGCTCGGGCAGCGGCGCGGACGAACTGGAGGTCTCGTTGCTGGAGATCCCACGCGAGGACCCCACGCCCGCACAGGACGACGACCAGAAGCCCGACGATGAGGCGGAGCCGAAGGAGAAGAGCGACGAGAAGCCGAAGGACAATCCCGAGGTCCCACTGCCAGAAGACCCCGAGAAGCCCAAGCCTCCGCCCCCCGAGCCCGAGAAGAAGCTCGTAGAGAAGAAGAAGCCGGAGGAGAAGAAGAAGCCGGAGGAGGAGAAGCAGAAGCCCCAGGTGCTGCCAGATCCCAAGAACCGCGTCTCCATTCAGCAGAGTCAGGACGAGGACGAAGAGGACAACCCTGACGCCGAGTTCATCGCAGAGAAAGCGCGCAAGGTCGCCGAGCAAACGCAGGCACGCATCACCTCCACCGACAAGAACGACCCCGAGCCGAATCCCGGTGCGACGCACTCGAGCGCCGCAGACAACCCTGGCAACGCGGATGAGAGCCTGGTCAGGCAGGGTGAAGATTCCCCCGGGGAAATGGCTCAGGCCCCGAACGACAAGGCCACGACTCCGAAGCCTGGCGAAGAAGCCAGCTCGACGCCGCGCGTAGCCGGCAGCGGCAAGGACGACCTGGTGCACAAGCAGAAGGCCGATCCGGAGCAGAAGGACGGCCAGGACAAGGGCAAGGAGGACTCGGAGAGCAAGGCCAAGGCCGCTTCTGCCGGCCAAGAAGAGGAGAAGGCCTCGAAGGCGGTCGACGGTTCCCCCGACCTGATGGTGTCTCCCGACGGAAACGACAAGGTCGCTCCTGGGCGCAAAGCCAAGAAGGCGAAGAAGGGGCGCAAGGCACGCAAGAAGCGCCTGCCTCCACCGCGCCGCAAGAACCGGCTCTTGGGGTTCGGTGCGGGAGGAAAGACGAAGAACGGCATCAACCTGAACCTGCAGCAAGACACTGAGCGAGACGTCATGGGACGTGGAGAGCTGGCGCGGTTACGCAAGCTGGATGGTGAACGCCGGCGCAGCAAGCATCGTGGGAGCTGGAAGGCGGTCGGGCTGGAGCGCTGGAAGAGCGCGATCGAGAACTACGTAGCGAAGGTGAAACCCGGCAACCAGACGGCGCTGAACGCCGCTCGAGTGCCGTTCGCGCGCTACCTGAACGAGATCCACAACCGCCTGCATCCTGTGTTCGCGGACTCGTTCTTGGCGTCGCTGTCGCGCCTCCCCAACGACCATCCCATGAACCGCCCGGACTTGCGCACCAACCTCGAGATCATCGTCAGTCGCACCGACGGTCGCCTGGTCGACATGGGAGTGACACGCTCGAGTGGGGTGACCGCGTTCGACGTCGCGGCGCTGGAGTCCGTGAAGCGGGCATCACCGTTCGGCGCGCCGCCGAGCTCCATCGTGTCCCCCGACGGAAACGTCTACCTGCACTGGGAGTTTTACCGCGACCCCTGGTACGCCTGCTCCACCTACTTCGCGCGCCCCTTCATCTTGAAGGCCGCACCGGGCAGCAAGCCCCCGAAGGTCGTGCCCCCCAAGTTTGGACCTCGGGAAGAGCGGCCGGGCCGGACCGGCTCGCTCTGGCTGCCTGAGGAGCTGCGCATCCCCGACGAGCCTTGGTTGCCTCTGAGCCCCGCGGAGCACGCCTCCCGGGAGTGAGGGCAGCTCACGCGCTGCCCTGCTCCCGGCGCCCGATGCGTCGCGGCGGACCGCGCGAAGTCCTGGTGATCTGCGGACAAAACTGGTCAGCAGGCGCGGAGGCCACTAGCGTTTCGCTGTGACTGCTCCGGGAGAATCCGACGAGACCGCGTCCGACGGCGACGCGGCGCCCGAGGCGCCTCGCGCCCCTCAGCCGGAAGTCATTGGCCACGCACAGAGGCCCGTTGCACGCGCCGACTCCCTCAGTGGTCTGACGGCTCCTCCCGCCCTGCCGATGGCGCTCGCGGTCGCCTGGTTGCTGCTGCTCGCGAGCATCTTTGGGCGCGCGCTCGCCCCCGCCCTGCCCGGAGCTAGAGCCGGCTTCGAGCGCTGGATCACCTGGGGCGACCGGCTCGGTGCGGTGCTGAGCCAGGCCGCCCTGCTCGTCGGGACGGTCACCGTCGTGGTGCTGTTGCTGACGACCCTGCGCCAGAACGGCCTGGGCATCTTGTATCGCCTGCTGATGGCGATCTTCGGCGCCGGGACCCTGACCGTGGTGATGACGGCGCATCGCCAACGTATCCGCGCGGATTCTGTACTCGTCGTAGCCTTGGTCACGAGCTTGATGGCGCTCTGGTCTGGGTTACCGACCACTCGGAGCCCGCGCTCTCGAGGAGCGGCGCTGGTTCTCGTGGCCGCGGGCTCGAGCGCGCTCGCGCACACGGTGGCTCGAGCTCTGGCGCTCTACGCCTCCGAGAACGCCCTGGTCTCACTGTTCGGAGTGGCTCGCTGGGTCGCGACCTTGGGTTTGCTCTTCGACGTCGCCGCGCTGGTGCTCTGCGTGCTGTGGCTCTGGATCCCCAGGCCGAGGAGCGGCGCGATCGTGCTGGGGGTCGCCACGCTGCTAGCCGTGCTGCTCGTCGGCGCTGCCGCCTCCGGCTCGGCGCCTGACGCGAGCCTGTTCTCGGTCCTCGCAGATCGAGCGCTGACGGAACTCACGCAGCACCCCGCGCCGCTGGTGCCTCAGATGGTGCGCGCCGGCCTCGAGGTGATGGCCTTCGTGCTCGCAGGCGGCGTCCTCCTCCAGCCGACTGAGCGGCGTTTGTCCGCGGTGGTGATCGCCCTGGCGCTCCTCGCCAGGGGGTCCACCGACATCCCCCTGTGCGCGCTGAGCCTGCTGCTGGCGGCGCTGCTCGCTCCCCTCGCTTCGGTTCCCCACGGAGATGTTCAGAGCGAGCTCCGCCTGAACTCAGGCGAGGGAAACGCCCGGCTCAACGCTTGAGGCTCTCGACATAGAGCACGACTGCGTCGATGTCGGCTGGCTCCATCAGCGCACCGAACGCAGGCATGTCGCCGTTCCCGGCTTCGATGGTGTGCTTGATTCCGCTGCGTCCAAGCCGCGCGTGCAGCTCAGGGTCCGTCAGGTCCTTCGGCGGTATCGCGAAGCCCGTGCGCGTGGTTCCCCCGCGCCCGTCTGTTCCATGACACCCCGCGCAGGTGCGAATGAAAATGCCCTGTCCATGTTCAAGGGCGGTCTTGTTCTTGTGTCGGCAGCCGCCGAGCGCCGGCAACGAGGCGAGGCCGAGCCCCAGGCAGCAGGCAAGGAGGCGCACTCGCGGCGCCCTTCGTCGCTCGGCCACGATCCGCTTGCTCACCCCCAACCTCAAGCGCTGATGCTGATCACGAGCGCTGCGTAGAGCACCACGAGGTAGGGCATGGAGGAGAAGAACAGGACCTTGGCCCAGCGGTCGTCGTCCATGGACCGACGCCCAAGGCAACCCGCCCCGTGAAGCCCCAGCGCCAGGAACGCGAGCCCAGCAACCGCCGCGATCACGAAGTAGGACCAGCCGGCGACTCCGAGCACCGTTGGAAGCAGGCTCACCAGGAGCAGCACGAGCGAGTGGAAGACGATGAAGCGCTTGGCGCCCTTCACGCCTCTCTGCACGGCGATCACCCGCAACCCCGCCCGCTGATACTCGGCCCGTCGAAAGATGGTGATGGCCGCGAAATGGGGCAGCTGCCACACCAACAAGATGGCGAACAACAGCAGCGCCTCTTTCCCGACGGAACCTGTCACTGCAGCGTAGCCGATGACCGGTGGGATGGCGCCGGGGACGGCGCCCACATGCAACGCGAAGTCGCTGGCGCGCTTGAGGGGAGTGTAGATCTCGGCGTAGCCCGCCAGCTCGAGCGCAGCGAGCAGCCCGCTCGCCGGATTGACGGCGAAGGTGAGCAGCGGCAGTCCGACCGCCGCCAGGGCGAGACCGAAGCGAAACGCGAGCTCAGAGGAGATCCGGCCGCTCGGCAGCGGTCGAGTCGCGGTGCGCGTCATCTTCGCGTCCACGTCCCGCTCGAGGAACATGTTGAGGGCGTTCGCCGAAGCTACGACGAGCACGGTGCCGACGAGCGCGAGCACCAGCTTCAGCCACGCGATCTCCCCCGGAGCCGCCAGCGCGCCACACACGGCGGTGACCATCACCAGTCGAGTCACTCCCGGCTTCGTGAGCTCGACCAGCGCCTTCAGCAGCGTGAGGCGCTCCGCCCCGCTGACATCCACGAGGGATGGGTCCGCTAGACGGATCTCCACGCTCGCCGCGGGAGGCGCGGACGCTTCGCGGAGCTGGTTCAGGGTCGCAGTCGTGGGCGCTCGCATCGGGCTCGGAAGACGCGGTAAAGATCGGGACACGCGCCGACTCAGGGCGCGGTAGGTGCGCGGATCGCGCCTCGGTGGCGCGACTTGTCGTCGCGCTAGATGTGCGCGACTCGGGCGTGTCTATACTCCAGCCCTGGCGCACTGGCCAGGGTCGCGATGTCGCACGGGTGCCTCCGATGAATTGGCTAAGACTCTCAGGAATCCTCGGCTTTTTGGCTGTCGCCGCGGGAGCGTTCGGCGCTCATGGATTGCGCAACCGGGTCGCCCCGACCCTGCTCGAAGCCTATCAGACGGGAGCTCACTACCACCTCGTCCACGCCGCAGCGTTGCTCGCGCTGGCGCTCTATGGACGTAGCACTGCGGCCTCGATCCACTTCCCGGCGGGCTGCTGGACCGCAGGCATCGTCTTGTTCTCGGGATCGCTCTACGCGATGGCGCTGAGCGGCGTGACCAAGCTCGGCATCATCACCCCGTTCGGCGGGCTCGCCTTCCTCGCGGGCTGGCTCGGTCTGCTCTGGTTGAGGTAGTCGGCGCCCGCTACGGGTCGCGCCGTGCCCCTGCCACCGCGGCGCGCACGGCGGCCAGCGCCAGCTCTATCCGCGAGGAATCAGTTGTGAGCGTGAAGCGCACGTGGTTCGGGGCCCCGAACGCGTCGCCGTCGATGCAGACGACGAGCGCCTTGTCGAGCAACCAGAGCGCCACGTCCCGCGCCGAGGCCAACTCGCGGCCCTGGTGCATGATTCCGTAGAGTCCACTCACGTCGGGCAGCACGTAGATCCCGCCTTCCGGCACGTCACAGCTGATGCCGTCGATGGCATTCAAGCCTTCGGCCAGCTCTCTGCGGGTTCGTTCGAAGCTCGTTCGCGCCGACTCGACGACGTGCTGGGAGCCGGTCAGTGCGGATGCGGCGACGGCCTGAGCCACCACGCTGACGCCGGACGTCGACTGGCTCTGGATCTTCTCCATCGCGCGAGCGAGACGCCGCGGCGCGATTGTCCAGCCCACCCGCCAGCCCGCGAGCGCATAGGTCTTGCTCACGCCGTCGATGATCAAGGTTCGCTCCGCCAGCGCTGGCGAGGCGTTGATGATGGACGCATGAGGCCGACCGTAGGTGAACGCTTGGTAGCCCTCGGCAGACAGCACGTAGCAGTCATGCCCCTCGAGCACCTCGGCCAGCGCGCGGAGCTCCTCGGCCGTGTAGGTGGCCCCCGTCGGGTTGGCAGGGGAGCAGAGTATGAGCGCCTTGGTTCGCGGCGTGAGGGCTCGCTCGAGCATTTCCGGGCGGATTTTCCAGCCGTCTTCCTTGCGCGCATGAATCAGCTTGGGGCTGCCCCCGAGCAGCTCCACCTGGGCAGGGTGGCTCACCCAGTACGGCGCCGGCACCAGCACTTCGTCGCCCGGGTCGAGCAGCATCAGCAGGCTGTTGAACAGCGCCTGTTTGGCGCCGAACGACACCACGACCTGCGACGCGTCGGCGGCAAACGCCCGATCGCGTTTGCACGCGGCGGCGATGGCGCTCCTGAGCTCGTCCGTTCCCGCTACGGGCGCGTAGTGGTTCGCGCGGTGCAAGGCGTCTCGCGCGGCCTCCAGGACCGCCGCCGGCGGCTCGAAGTCCGCCTCACCCACCCCGAAATCCAGCACCCGCTGGCCGGCGGCACGCAGCTCGTCGACGCGAGCGTTCATGGCAAGCGTGGCCGACGCGGGAACTCGATCGAGCCGCGCGGCAACCCCCCGTGCCACGCTCAGCCCTTCTCCTCTTGCGTGCTCTCCGCTTTGCTCTTGCTCCCGTTTCCGGCAGTGAGCTGCTTGGGCTCCTTGGGCTCCTTGGACGACTCTTCGTCCTCGTCCTCACCCGAAATCCCCTTCTTGAAGTTTCGGATGCCTTCGCCAAGGCCCTTGCCGATGTCGCCAAGCCGGCTGGCGCCGAACAGCACCAACACGACGAGCGCGATCATTACGATTTGCCAGGGGCCAACACTCATGACTTCTCCCTGCCGCCTGGTTCCTAGGCGGCTCAGCTCTCGGGAGCTGTTCCCTATCACCACGCTGCGAGTCGAGCAATCACTGGGCTAGGCGTGGACGCGCGAGCAGCGTCGCCAGGCCCCAGCAGATCAAGGGGGGTACGCTGAGCAGGCCGTAAGCGCCGCTCGGCACCGCCAGGCGATCGAGCTGCTCGAGGACCAGCACCGCGCCGACCGCCCCGACCACGCAGAACACCAACGAGCGCGTCGGCGACCCCTGCCGCAACAAGGGGTATGACAGACCCCCGAGGCAACACACCGCGAGCGCCACGGCTAGTGCACGGAGCCAGCTCCGACCGGCAGCGGGAGGCGCGACGAAGCCTCGGACACGAGCCCTGCCCACGTCCAGTCGCAGCCAGTGACCAGGGCGCCTACCTTGAAGCAAGAACTGGCTCGGGCCCAGCTCCAGCCGTGAGGGCGTCGGCGTGCGGAGGCGCGAGACCGCGAACCAGCCCGGGGGCGCTCCCGGTATGCGCCCCAGCGACCGTCCAGACGAGCAGTCTTGGACCATGCCCGCCACGGGCACGTCCACGATGCCCTCCGGGTCTTGGGCGCAGTGGGCTTCCGCTGCGCTGATCAACTGAGACAGCGCTTGCGCCGGCGCGCCTTGCACCGGACCGCTGAGCTGCTTCGCAGCAACGGCCCCAAGCAAGGCGACCCCTCCGAGCGGTAGCAGGCTGCGCGCCAGCAGTCGGCTCGGAGCGACCCCCAGCGCGAGCAAGCCTCGCACCTCGCCTCGTTCCGCCGCGAGGCTCCAGGCAACCAATGAACCAACCGGGGCACCGATCAACAGCGCCAGCTCCAAGCCCGACGCCAGCAAGATCCGAGCAAATGGCCAGATCACTCGCCAAGGCACATCGGAGGCGAACATCCAGGGCAACAGTCGCACCCAAGCCGCGAACACCCCGAGACAGGTCGCGAGGCCGAGTCCCCAGCTCGCCCCTCTCAGCCCTTTGCAGGTGACCCAGCTCAGCATGTTCGACGTTTGGCCGTTTCTACCGCGTAATGCTCGTGTTCGCGGCTGGGCAGGGCGAATTTCGGGGCCTCTGTTTTCCTGCCCGAGTGAGGTAAGGGGTTTCTCGCGCCGGGTCCAGACCTGCGTGATATGCTAGCGACCCTTCGAGTCTCGGCTCGTTGGTCCATTGGAGGGATGATGCGCTTTGGTTCTTGTTCGGTGCGGAGCACCATCAGCAAACTGACCGTCGCTGCGACCGCAGCAGGACTCGCGTGGCTGGCGCACCCGAGCAGCGCGCTGGCGCAGTCGAACGAGGTCTCTCCCACCGGTAAGGGCATCGCAGGCGGCGCCTTGCTCGGCGCTGAAGCCGTGATGCTCACCGAAGCCGCGCTCGATGTGAAGCCGCCGTGGGCCTACGCCGTGGGTGGTCTCGCCGGCGGGATTGGCGGCGGTGTCGCAGGCTACTTCGCAGAGCAGGGCGGCAGCGCGAAATTGCCACTCTATCTCCTGGCTGGAGGCATGGCGTTGGCCATCCCCACGACGGTGGCCGTGCTCAGTGCCACTGCCTACGAGCCGCCCGCAGACTACACCGAGGATCGCGGCCCCACGGATGAGCCGGTCGCCGATCCGGCGCAAGGGGGCTCGATCTCCAAGGCGCCCACACGCGAGCGCCGTCAGGCCCGACGACAGCCCAAGGAATCGCCTCGAGAGCGCATGGAGCGCCAGCTCCAGCTGACCCCACCCGCCTTGCTCGGATTGGGTGAGGGCTACGTCGCCCTCAGCGTCCCGGCGGTCGAGGTCCGCGACGTGTTCAGCGCGCAGGAGACGCGGCAATACGGACTCGCTCAGCAGACCGAGGTCCGCGTTCCGGTGTTGAACTACTCGTTCTGAGGTCACCTCCCGGACAGACGAGCTGCAGCAATTGCGCGACCTGCTTTGCCTTTCGGGCTTCCGGGCAGGTAACCTGCGTTACATTGCTCGGCGTTCTGGCCGTAGCGAGTGAGCGTATATGGTACAGGCCAAACCTCAGCGCCGAACGGACGACCCCTCCCTCAACAAAGTCATCGCGGGCCGCTATCGCCTCGAGGCGCGGATTGGCGAAGGCGGGATGGGCATCGTCTATCGCGCGCGACACGTGCTGATCGATCGCGTCGTCGCGGTCAAACTCATCCGTCCAGATTTGCGTGGGGAAACGCACCTGAGAGCCTGGATGCTCAGGGAAGCCCGCGCAGCGAACCGCGTCGACCACGCGCACATCATCGACATCCACGACATCGGGGAGACCGACGAGGGCGAGCTGTACCTGGTGATGGAGTACCTCGTCGGTACTCCACTCAGCGCCGAGATCGCCCGAGGTCAGATGCCCATTCAGCGCGCCGTCGACATCATCGAGCAGATGGGCGCAGCACTCGCGCGCGCGCACGACCTCGGCGTCGTCCACCGCGATCTGAAGAGCGACAACATCCTGCTGACGGCGCGTGGTGGGCGGCGTGACTTCGTCAAGATCCTCGACTTCGGCCTGGCGGCGCTCGCTCATGATCCGCGACTCGCGCCGAAGGGCGCGGTCTTCGGAACTCCAGAGTACATGTCACCGGAGCAGGCGAGAGGCGAACAAGCTGGTCCCCAGTCAGATCTCTACGCGCTCGGGATCCTGTTCTTCGAGATGCTGACCGGTCAGCTACCTTTCCGCTCCAGCGACCGAGACACGCTGCTGGAAATGCAGCGAAAGTCCCCAGCTCCGCGCCCGACGACGATCCGCAAGGACTGTCACCCGGTCGCTGAACGCATCGTGCT
>JAGQIY010001087.1 GCA_020430865.1 Myxococcales bacterium | reverse complement strand
CCGACTTTCGCGGCAACCGCCAGTACGTCAGTCTCGGAAACCTGCAGAGCGACGCGCGAGTGTCCATGTTCTTCATGGACTATGCTCAGCGCGTGCGTCTGAAGGTGCTGGGGCACGCCGCGATCGTGTTGCCCAGCGAGGCCGAGCTGATGGCTCGCCTGGAGCTCCCTGGATACCGCGCGAAGGTGGAGCACGGCATCGTGATCCGGGTCGCGGCCTTCGACTGGAACTGTCCGCAGCACATCACGGAGCGCTTCACGCTGGGCGACGTCGAGGCGCTCATCGCCCCCCTGAAGGCGCGCATCGAGGAGCTCGAGCGCGCGCCCTAGCAAGCTGCTAGCCGAGGACCGCCAGCAGGTCCTTGCCGATGCGGTACGCATCGCCGGGCCAACGCGCCGAGAGGTAGTTCCCGTCCCTGACCACGAAGGCGCCTCGGTCGTCGTCGCGGGTCCCGCGGCGGGTCAGGTTGAACGCACCACGCTCGAACTGGGACGGGCTGCGCAGGCTCTGCTTGACCTCGTCCTCGACGTAGGCCGGATACGTGCGGTAGTACGTACCCAGTTTCCAGGCGGTCAAGCAGTATGCCGTGCGCTCCATGTACTTCGGCAGGCACGTGGTCCGACGATGGTGGAGCACTGACTTGCCATCGCTGCCGCGGCTACGGGCGAGGACCAGAACCCCATGGCAGATCGCCGCCACCGGACGCTCCGTCTGCCAGAAGTCGACGCAGAAGCGCTGCAGCGCGTGACTGCCCAGGTACTGCCGCATACCCGGCGCGTGACCGCCAGCGAGGAACAGAGCGTCGAAGTCAGCGATGGCGAGGTCACCCCAGCGCATCGGCGCCTGGAAGCTCGCCGCCTGCTCGAGGCTCCGATAGAACCCTATCGGCTCGGGCTCGGCCCCCAGCTGCCCGAACAGCACGCCGCTCAGCAGCAGCGGATCGGCCGCAGGAACCGCGCCGTGCTCGGTGGCGAACACCACCTCGTGCCCGGCTTCCCTGAGCAGCTGCCACGGCACCGCGACCTCGGTCACGTCGAAGTCGTGGTCCGGGAGGGGAAACAGGATGCGCTTCGCCATCTCGCGCAGCGTATAGCAGACCCGGGACTGCGCGCTTTGCTTCGGCGAGGGTCAGCGTCCGTGGTGGCGAACACTACCGATGTGCGCTTTCAGCGCAGCCAGCGGCCAACAATTCGCGAAAGCCGGAGCCGAACCTCCCTCGACGCAGGATTTCGCTGGTACGGCCTTCGCAAGGGACGCCTGCGCCGCTCGAGCAGCGTCGGCTGGGGACATGCATCACGACACGGAACTCATCGCCGTCAGCGTCGTCGTCTTGGCGCTGGTGATCGCTGCTGCGATACGTGGCGTGTCCAAGCGTACGGGCTTTCCGTTCACGGTCGCCATGTTGCTGGTCGGTGGCGCGCTCGGCTGGAGTCTGGGGCGCTGGTCTCCAAGCGCTCATGGCGTGTCGGAGGTGCTGGGGCGCGGAGCAGGGAGCTCCCCGCACCTGATCATCTTCGTGTTCCTTCCCGCGCTGGTCTTCGAGAGCGCCTTCGCCATCGATACTCACGCGGTTCGCAAGAACATCGCAGCCATCCTGGTGCTGGCCGCGCCCGCGCTCGTGGTCGCAACGGCGCTGACCGCGCTCGCCATGGTCTGGATCACCGGTTCGAGCTGGCACTGGGGCCTGAGCGTGGCCCTGGTGTTCGGCGCGCTGATCAGTGCAACGGATCCGGTCGCGGTGGTGGCCATCTTGCGAGAGGTCGGCGCGCCCAAGCGCCTGGGCGTCTTGATCGAGGGGGAGTCGCTGTTCAATGACGGCACGGCGATCGTCGTCTTCAGCGTGCTTCTCGCGGCCTTGCAGGGGAGCGCTTCGGACATGGGCGCTGGCGCCTCGATGCTTGCGTTCCTGAAGGTCGCCGGGGGCGGCATCGGCGTGGGAGTCGCGTTTGGCCTGATCGCGACGACCTGGGTGAGTCGGACCTTCGATGATCCGATGGTGGAGATCTCGCTCACGCTGATCCTCGCCTACGCGGCAATGATCGTGGCCGAAGGGCTGCTTCATGTGTCCGGCGTCCTGGCTGTCGTTACCGCGGGGATGTTCATGAGCGGTCCGGGTCGCTATCGCATCAGCCCGGAGGTGCGCGGCTTCTTGCATGAGTTCTGGGAGCTGCTCGCGTACCTGGCCAACGCGCTGATCTTCTTCCTGGTCGGCGCGGTCATCTCGACGCAGCTGGGAGAGATGGGTTGGCACACCTTGGTGATCACCCTCGGCGCCTTCGCGGCGATCGTCGCGGTGCGCTTCCTGGTCGTCTTCTCGTCACTCCCGCTGGTGAACCGCCTGGGGCCTCCGGTAACCCGAGCCCAGGCCGCGCTGATGGCCTGGGGCGGCCTGCGTGGCGCCGTGAGCCTGGCGCTGGCGCTGGCGGTGAGTCAGGACCCACGCATCGATCGCACGCTCGGGGATCAGATCCTCCAGGTCACGGCAGGCGTCGTGCTGCTCACCATCGTGTGCAACGGCATGACCACCGGACTGCTGCTGAAGTGGCTGGGGTTCGACCGAGTCGCGCCTGCCGAGCGCCTCGCGGCACTGAAGACCGCGAGCGAGGTGCTGGGCGACGTGCGTGGGCGGGTGGAGCGAGCGGCGCGGGAGCCGGAGTTCTTCGGCCTGCGCTGGGACAGGGTGCTGGCAGACCTCGAAGGACGTCAGGTCGCCGCGGACGACGAGTGGGCGGGCGCGCGCCACAGCTTCGATGCCGCCCCCGAGGACCAGCGAACCCTGGGCCTCTGGCGGCGCGCGTTGGCCGCCGAGCGCCAGAGCTACCGAGTGGCCTTCCACGAAGGGCTCCTCAGCGCCACGGCTCGCGACCTGCTGCGCCACGAGGTCGATCTGCACCAAGACGCTCTGGATCGAGGGGACACTCGACCACCAGAGCTGCGAGCCCCGAAGGGTAGAGCGCGAGAGATCGTCGCGAAGCTCCGGCGCAGAGCGGGCGTCGAGTTCGGGACGCTGGAGTTCGAGCAGGTCAGCGTGTTCTACGACGTGTGGCGCGCGACAGCCCGCGCTGCGAGCGACGTCCAACTTGCCATAGGGAAACTCTCGGAGGCCGATCCGCTCGTCGTCGAGCGGATCCTCGAGACGTACGCCCGCTACGGACGTGACGCCAAGGAACACCTGGAGGACCTGCGCGTGAACCTCCCAGAGGTCGCCAGCGCGATCGAGGCGCGCCTGGCGGAGCGTGTGTCGCTCAACATCGAGCGCAGCGCCTACCAGGAGGCCATCTCCCACGGCGAGCTGGACGAAGGGGCCGCAGAGCACGCCTTGGGTGACGTGCGACGCCGCATGAAGCAGCTGCACTTCCAGCGTCCGACGGTCAAGATCGCAGAGACAGCGGAGCTCTGCCGACAGACCCCGCTCTTCGCCGAGCTTCCCGACGAGGTCGTCGACGAGCTTGCCCGCATGACCGTGGAGCAGGTGCTGACCCGGGGCGAGTACCTGTTCCGTGCGGGAGACCACGGCGACGCCATGTACGTGATCGCACGGGGCATCGTCCACGTGCTCGACCCGGGCGACCCCGACACGACCGAACCACTTGCAGTGCTGGGTGGCGGTGACCTGCTCGGAGAAATGGCGCTCGTCACCGGTGAGCCTCGAACGGCGACCGCACGTGCTGCGTCGACGGTCACGCTGGGGCGGAT
>JAGQIY010001086.1 GCA_020430865.1 Myxococcales bacterium | reverse complement strand
TGCTCAAGGGCGTCGAGGTGATCGAGTATGCGCTCAGCCTGCAGAACGATCTGGGCGGCGCCCAGGAGGTCAGTCGAGGCGTGACCTGTGAGGTGCGTCGCGAGCCGTTGGGGGTCGTCGCTGGCATCACGCCCTTCAATTTTCCGGCAATGGTCCCCATGTGGCTGTACCCCATCGCTGTTACCATGGGGAATTGCTTTGTGCACAAGCCGAGCGAGAAGGTCCCGCTGACGGCCGTGCGCATGGGCGAGCTGATGGTGGAGGCGGGCTTCCCGGCGGGGGTCTACAGCGTGGTCAACGGCGGTCGCGCCGCGGTGGAAGCCCTGGTGGATCACCCCGACGTGTCAGCCTACGGCTTCGTCGGCTCCTCCGGTGTCGCCAGGTCGGTCTATGCCCGGGCTACTGCCCTGGGGAAGCGAGCGCTGTGTCTGGGGGGCGCGAAGAACCATCTCATCGTCGTTCCAGACGCCGACCCTGCGGTCACCGTGGACGGAGTGGTGAGCTCGTTCACGGGGTGCGCCGGGCAGCGCTGCATGGCTGCTTCCTTGATGGTCGCCGTGGGCGACGTGAATGAGCTGATCGACGCCATCGTCGAGCGTGCGAGACGCCTAGAGCTGGGGCGGGAGATGGGCGCGATCATCGATCGCGCCGCCCTGGAGCGACTGAACAAGGCCATCGCGCGCGCCGAGAGCGACGGAGCCAAGCTCCGGCTCGATGGGCGCGACGTCAAGGCGCCGCGTGAGTACCCCGACGGATACTGGCTGGGGCCCACGGTGATCGATCACGCGACGCCCGGTCAGGAGTGCACCGCGACGGAGCTCTTCGGCCCAGTGCTGACCATCGTGCGGGTCAAGACCCTGGACGAAGCCCTGGAGCGCGAGGCGAAGAGTCCCTACGGAAACGCGACCAGCGTCTTCACCACGCGCGGAGCCGTCGCGCGCTACGTCGCCGAGCGAGCCACGACGGGCATGATCGGCGTCAACATCGGCGTACCCGTGCCCCGAGAGCCCTTCAGCTTCGGCGGCACCAAGGCCTCTCGCTTCGGTCAGGGGGACATCACCGGCTCAGGGGGCGTAGAGCTGTGGACGAGCCTCAAGAAGATCACCACCAAGTGGGCGCTCCAGCCCGATCAGAACTGGATGAGCTGAGTCTCGCGGCGGCAGACAGGAAGAAGAAATCATGACGACCAAGAACATGCGTCCCATTCAGCTCACCTCGCATCCGAACAGCCACGGTCCCGCGCCGCTGCCGATTCACTGGGGAGCCGCGACCGCCAAGGAACGCGGCCCGGTCAACGCGAGCCTGGCCGACCCGGCCAAGCGCAACGTGATCGGCACGCACTCCGGAGCCTACGCCATCTACCGCGCGGTCGCGGTCGCTGCAGGCGCGCTGGACCCGCAGCACCAACCGGATCTGACGAACACGGCGCCGACGGATCGCATCGGACCGTACCCGCAGTGGAGTGATCCCAAGAAGATCGTGTCCATCGACCCGTGGGGCGCCCTGGCCGCCGAGGTCTTCGCGGACGAGCGCCGGGAAGGCTACGACGTGCGTCCAACGATCGCGGTCACCAAGGCGCACCTGCACATGCCGGAGATCAAGGAGGCGGTCGAGGCGGGGCGCCTCAAGCCCGACGGCAAGGTGCTCAAGAGCGCCGGGGATTGCGCCGTGACCAAGGCCGCGTTCGAGCCGGTCTGGTACCTGCCGGGCATCGCCGAGCGCTTCGGTGTCACAGAGGCGCACCTGCGTCGCTCGCTGTTCGAACAGACAGGCGGCATGTTCCCGGAGCTGGTCACCCGAGGTGACCTGGAAGTCTTCGTGCCCCCAATCGGTGGCATGACCGCGTACATCTTCGGTGACGTCGAGAAGCTCAGCGACGAGAAGGTGCCGCTGGCTTGTCGCGTCCACGACGAGTGTAACGGCTCGGACGTGTTTGGCTCGGACATCTGCACCTGTCGGCCCTACCTCGCGCATGGGATCGAGGAGGCGATCCGCATGGCGCAGGACGGCGGCACTGGGCTCGTCGTGTATTTCCGCAAGGAAGGCCGCGCGCTGGGTGAAGTGACGAAGTTCCTCGTCTACAACGCTCGCAAGCGTCAGGAGGGGGGCGACAGCGCCGCGCGCTACTTCGAGCGCACCGAGTGCGTCGCCGGTGTCCAGGACATGCGCTTCCAGGAGCTGATGCCCGACGTGCTGCACTGGCTGGGCATCACCAAGATTCAGCGCTTCATCTCCATGAGCAACATGAAGTACGACGCGATCGTGGACACCGGCATCAAGATCGCCGAGCGAGTGAACATCCCCGACGACTTGATCCCTGCGGATGCTCGGGTCGAGATGGACGCGAAGATGGCCGCGGGCTACTTCACCCCGACCGACGTGCCCGACGAGAGCGAGCTGAACAAGGCCAAGGGGCGCGGGCTTGACGAGTGACGCGGATGCCATCCGCTTCCTGAACGACCCTGGCACCATCCGCGAACGCGCCGGCTTGCTCTTCGACAGGCTGGCGCGCGGCGACTCCGAGCACCTCGAATACCACCCGGAAAAGCTCCCCGGGGTCGGTCGCTTGGTCGCGCAGGTCACCCGCGACAACTACCCGGATCTGAAGATCCCGTATCACGCGCGAGAGAACCACTTCCTCGCCAGCGCGTCGACTCCAGGGGTTGCAGCTTCGGGGGGGAGGGATCGCCTCTCCAGGCTCTTCGGCGATCCGGATCTGGACCCGGAGGAGCGGGCGCGCCGGGAGTTCGACCTCACCGTGACCAGCGTCTTGCTCGACGCTGGCGCGGGCGCCGAGTGGAGCTACCTCGAGCCGGGCACCGAGGAGCGCTACGGCCGCTCCGAGGGCCTGGCCGTTGCGAGCCTGCACTGGTTCGCGTCAGGTGCCTTCTCCATCAACCCCGAAGCCCCGCAGCGCGCAGACGCGCGCGCACTGCAGGGTCTGGAAGAGACGCAGATCGAGCAGGGCTTCCAGGTCTCCGCACACAACCCCCTGGTCGGCGTCAGCGGTCGACTCGGCTTGCTGCACGCCCTGGGGAGAGCCGTCGAGGCGCACCCGGAGCTGTTCCCGGAGGGCCGTGTCGGTGGTCTCTTCGACGTGCTCTCGGCGCAGGCGGAAGACGGACAGCTGCCGGCGGAGCGTATCCTCGCGGCAGTGCTCCAGGGGCTCTCGAGCATCTGGCCAGGGCGTGAGACGATCGGTGACGTGAACCTGGGAGACGTCTGGCGTCACGTGGCGCTCGAGCACTGTCATCCAGCGAGCGGCCTGATCCCGTTTCACAAGCTGAGTCAGTGGCTCAGCTACTCGCTCGTGGTGCCCCTCGAGCGGGCCGGCGTGCGCGTCGTAGGCCTGGATCGTCTGACGGGGCTGCCCGAGTACCGCAACGGCGGACTGTTCGTGGACGGCGGCGTGCTCTCGCTGAAGGACCCAGCAGCGCACGCGCAGGCTCATGCGCCTGGCAGTGAGCTGATCGTCGAGTGGCGGGCGGCGACCATCGTGCTGCTCGACCAGGTCGCTCAGCTGGTGAGGCAAGAGCTGGGAGTCGACGCCTCGGACTTGCCGCTCCCTCGTGTGCTCGAAGGCGGCACTTGGGCCGCCGGGCGCCGGCTCGCCCAGAACTTGCGACAGGGACTCCCGCCGCTGAACCTGGCGAGTGATGGGACTGTTTTTTGAGTAGACTGCAACTCACCGAAAGCGCTGCGACGATGGAAAACGTAAACGTTCTGAACCACCCGCTGATCCTCCACAAGCTCTCCATCATGCGGAAGAAGGAGACCAGCACGCGCTCCTTCCGCCAGCTGCTGCGCGAGCTCTCGATGCTGATGGCCTACGAGGTGACTCGGGACATGGCGACGACGCTGGAGGAGATCGAGACGCCGATGATGAAGATGCAGGCTCCGGTGCTCGACGGGAAGAAGCTGGTGTTCGTCTCGGTCTTGCGCGCCGGGACCGGCATGCTCGACGGGATGCTGGAGACGGTCCCCTCGGCGCGCGTCGGCCACATCGGATTGTATCGAGATCCCAAGACTCTGGTGCCCGTGGAATACTACTTCAAGCTCCCTGCGGAAATGGCGGATCGTGACGTCGTCGTCGTGGATCCGATGCTCGCCACGGGCAACTCCGCAGTGGCCGCCGTGGAGCGCATCAAGCACACCAAGCCTCGATCCATCAAGTTCGCTTGCCTGCTAGCGGCGCCCGAGGGCATCAAGACCTTCCATGAGCACCACCCGGACGTGGCCATCTACACCCCGGCGATCGACGAGCGCCTGAACGATCACGGTTACATCCTGCCCGGTCTGGGCGACGCCGGCGATCGCATGTACGGAACCAAGTAGGGCGCAGACCTCACGTCGCGGCGCACCCGACGCCGATTCCGCGAGGATACGGGTTGCGTGGTGTCTAGCTCCGTCTGCGAGCGAGGCGTCGTCGGCGTCCGAGGGCGCCGGCGACGACGCAGCCCAGCATCCAGGTGCCGAGTCCGCCGCCCTCCGTTCGAGCGCCGGGCGCGCTGCAGTAGCACTTGATGCTGGAGTCGTCGGTCGGAGTGGCCTGGGAGCCGCTCGTCCCGGCGGACCCGGCGGCGGCTCCGCCGAGGCCGCCCACGCTGTCCGCTCCGCCGACGCCAGCACCGGAGCCACCGGTCCCACCGCTGGCGGAGCCAGCGTCGCTAGCGCCGGCGCCCCCGTTGCCGGTGCCCGCTGACCCCGCGTTGCCGCTGCCGCCCGCGCCGTTGCCCGCGCTGCCCGCGGCGCCGCCAGTGTTCGCGCCCCCGGCTCCACCGCTACCCGTGGAGTCGTAGACGAAGGCGTCGTTCAAGGTCGATCTCTGACCGTCGGCGTTCTCTGCCTCGATGGGCACCGGGCCATCCGCGTGGGGCGGCATCGTGATGCCGATCGTCGTCTCGTTGACGAACGTGGTGGAGACGTCGCTCCCGTCCACACGAATGATGGTGTTCCACTCGTAGTCCGAGCCGGTCAGCACCACCTGAGTCCCCGCGGGTCCCGATGTCGGCGCCAGACTGCTGGTGGCTGGAGCGGCCTTGTAGTTGAAGCCGTCGGTCAGCTGATGGCTTTGGCCGTCGCTGTTGGTGACGACGATATTCACGAAGCCTGCGGCGTGCGCCGGAGTGACCGCCGTGGCTTCCGTCGCCGAGACCCAGGTCACGCTGGTCGCCGGCGCGCCACCAAAGGTCACGCTCAAGCCACTCAGGAGCGCGCTGCCTTGAAGCGTCACCGTCGTGCCGCCACCGAGGGGCCCGGAAGCCGGGAGCGCGGAGTAGAGGGCTGGCGGCGGCTGAAACGTGAACGCGCTCTTGAGCACTCCGCGCTTCGAGCCAGGGTTTTCTATGCGCACGTCGACCGTCGCCTGAAAATAGCTAGGCGCCGTGGCAAGCAGCTCGCCGGAGTCGATGAAGGAGACGCCGGTGGCCTCCGCGTCCGCGAAATAGACGCGCGTGTTCGCGTCGAAGTTTTCCCCGTAGAAACTAACCTGGGTGCCGCCGAGCGTCGAGCCCACGGTTGGCGCGATGGAGTTCAGCCGCGGGAGACCACAGAAGTCGATGGCGATCGGCACGGTGCTCGGTCCCTGACCGTCCAGGAAGCCACCGCCACCCCAGCACATCAACTCGTTGGCGGTGGTCACGACACACGCCGCGCCTTCGCTGCCATGAATCGAGACAGCGCCGCCCGTGGTGCCGAGGGGGCCGCTGACGGGCTGAGGCGTGGTCACCGGGGCGTCAGCGTCCACGCCGTCGCCGAGGCGACCGTGGTCTTGCCAACCCCAGCACCAGACGGTGCTGTCCTCCTTGATAGCGCAGGCCGATCGGACCGAGGCATCCACCGCGTTGACCGCGCCGATGGTCGTCACCTCCTGAGGTGACGCCTGGTTGATCTGGTTGCCAACCCCCACGTGACCGTCGGCGTTGTCTCCCCAGCAGTAGAGCTTCTTCGCGTTGTCGATGGCGCAGGTGAAGAATCCGCCGGCGGAGACCTGGTCGATGTCGGTCATGACCTGGATCGGCCCGAGTTGTGGGCTCACGAAGTCGGAGCGGCCGATCTCGCCGTAGCTGTTGTTCCCCCAGCACCACAGCGTGTCGTCGCTCTTCTTGGCGCAGCCGTGCCAAAACCCCGCGGAAATTTGCTCGACGTTGTTGCCCAGCGCGCTGACTTGCACCGGCGCCAGGGAAGGGTCGGTGGTGGTTTGCCCCAGCTGGCCGTGCGTGTTGTCACCCCAGCACCAAACGGTGTTGTCGAGCTTGAGGGCGCAGGCGAAGTCGTCGCTCGTCACGATCTGCTTGACCTGATCGCCGAGCGCCGTGATCTGGACCGGATCCTGCTGCTGGAGCGTGTCACCGTTGCCGACCTGACCGGAGTCGTTGGCGCCCCAGCACCACGCGGTGTGGTCGCTGCGCACCACGCACCAGGTGAGCGCCTCTCCGTCGATGCTCCCGAGCGACTCGATCTGGTCGAGCCCCTCGTACTTCTGCGCTGGATATCCACGCCAGAGCGTGCCGTCGGTCTGCAGCCCCACCCAGCCCTTGCCGATGTCGCCTTCACCCTCCACGCTCTTCACGCAGTTGCTGAAGGCCTGTCGGGTGACCCTGGTCGGCTCCGAGGGGGACGGCGAGGGCTCGCTGCCGCAAGCAGCGGGCAGAGCCACCAGAGTGAACATCAAGAGGGAACCGAAGCGCTGGGCGAACTGAGCCAAAGTACCACGTAGCCTTCAGTGGATCGTCCGCGGGGGCAACCTGCAACCGACCTCACCGCCACGCGGGCCGACTGCTTCGCACCGGGGTCGTCGGCTGGGCAGCCGGAGTCCGAGCTCCTGCGCCGCTGACCTTTCCGTCGCGTTTCTCCCGGCGGCTTCTCCAATCTTCATGGGACACTGTCGGGTCCCATGAAGCGCCCTGTCTCGCAGCGTCGTATCTCGCAGCGCCGTGTCTTGCAGCGCCGTATCCCGCAGTGCCGTGTCTGGCTGGGTTCTTGGGGGTTAGGGGTGATCGCGCTGGGCGGCTGCGTGCTGTTCACGCTCCCCGCAGCGGCGGACATCGCACCTCACCCGATCGGCCGCCAGGTCGAGCCCCGACCCCAACCCATCAAGGGCACCTGGACGGGGAAGGCTCTGGCTGGCTCGGCCAGCGCGTCGAGCTCGGCTCTGGGCAGCGCCCAGCCAGCCCCCGGGCCTTCGGTAGCCCCACCGAGTCCCGAGCCCTCGAGCGCGCGGTCCGAAGATTTCCCGGAGGAAACGACAGAGGGCGCCTCCGCGCCGCTGCCTGCCGCGGGACCCATGGTGGATGACCGACGCGAGCCACCGAAGGTGCACGCGGGGGGGAGAGACGTGCGCGCGGCTCGCGCGAGCTTCATCGTGGGCGCGGCGTTCCTGGGCATCCTGGCAGCGTTCTGGATGCT
>JAGQIY010001085.1 GCA_020430865.1 Myxococcales bacterium | reverse complement strand
CTTGCTGCTCATCCAGGTTCAGCCCCTCATCGCGGATATCTTCCCAGGCCAGCAGTTTTCGGGCCTCTTCCCGCATCTGAGCGCGCACCAGGAGCGGTTGCTGGAGGGACCGGACGGCGCACACGAGCGCGCCGAGCTTCGCGAGCAGGTAGATCGGGCGCTGGCCACTCTCCCGCCGCGCGACGCCGAGGTGCTGCGCCTTCGCTACGGCCTCGACGACGGCGGCGAGCGAACGCTCGACCAGATCGGCGAGGTGTTTGACATCCAGCGCGAGCGGGTGCGGCAGATCCAGCTCCGGGCGATCCGCACGCTGCGCCATCCGAGCCGTGCAAGGGCGCTGCTGCCCTTCCATGACGAACATGCGGAGGCCGATTCATGAGCACGCGCTTCCGCGAGTTCATCGAGGAGGTCCGGTCTGCGACGGACATCGTCCAGCTCATCAGCGGCGACGTCGAGCTTTCTCCCTCGGGCAGCACGCTCAAGGGGCTCTCGCCCTTTCACCAGGAGCGGCATCCATCGTTCGTCGTCTGGCCGGAGACGCAGAGCTGGTACGACTTCTCCAACGGCGGCGGGCTCGGCGGCGACGCCTTCTCCTACGTTCAGCACCGTGATCGTCTGGGCTTCAAGGAGGCGGTGATCACCCTGGCCGAGCGCGCCGGCATCCGGCGCCCGGACCAGGACGACGAATCGTTCAAACGCGAGCTGGCGCTCCTGGTCGAGCGGCGGGACATCTAGCGGCTGCTCACCCAGGCGGCTGCGTACTACCACCGCGTCCTGCCGACCAAGGTGCGCGAGGGCCTGTACCGCGACCACTACGGCTTCAGCGACGAGACGATCGACGGGCTGCAGCTCGGCTGGGCAGACGGCCACCTCTTCGACCACTTCCGCGACGAGCTCAAGGTCGAGCAGAGTCTCGCGCTCAAGACCGGCCTGTTCGTCGTCGTGCAGGGCGGCCGCATCGAGGACTTCTTCCAGCAGCGGCTCGCCTTCCCTTACTGGAAGGGCGGACAGGTCGTCTACTTCATCGCCCGGTCGACGGAGTACACCGGCGACGAGACGTGGGAGCGCTCCAAGTACAAGAAGCTCCTCACCCACTCGGAGCGGCACCGCTACGTCTCCGAGACCGTCCGCAACGACACCTTCTACAACGAGGACGCGGCCCGCGGCGCCGAGGAGCTGCTCATCACCGAGGGCGTCACCGACTGCATCAGCGCGATGCAGGCCGGGATGCCGTGCATCTCTCCGGTGACTACGCGGTTTCGCAAGCAGGACCTGCCGAAGCTGCTGCAGCTCACGCGGTGGACTAAGCGAGTCGTCGTCTGCAACGACGCCGAGGCGAGCGGGGCGGGCAAGGCTGGCGCGGTCGAGACCGCGGAGGCGCTCTTCGCCGAGGGTCGGGACGTCCGCACCGCCGAGCTTCCGCGACCCGAAGGCGTCGAGAAAATCGACGTCAACGAGTTCCTGAAGGCCAACCCGCCCGAGCAGCTCCGCGAGGTATTCGCCGGAGCCCGCCGTTACATCGAGCACCTGATCGAGGCGATTCCGGCCGACACGCCGAAGGTGGATCTCGAGCCACTCCTCGAACCGGTGGTCGCGGCCATCGCCTCCCGTTCACCCCTCGAGCAGGACGGCTACGTCGACATGCTCGTCGGTCGCCTCAAGGTCTCCCGACGCGTGCTCGGCAAGCTGCTGCGCGCGCACCAGAAGGACGAGTCACCCAAGCCGAAGGCGGCGCGCGAGCAGGAGTCCAGGCGCGACCGCGCCGGCGGCGAGGCGATCAAGGGCGAGGTCTTCGAGGACCAGGACCACTACTACGTCCTCAACCACGAGGGCGACTCGGTCATCATCTCGTCGTTTCACATCGAGCCGACCGAGCGCATCCGTCTCGAAGACGGCGAGGTGATCGTCGGCGACGTGACCACGGATCAGGGACGCGTCTACCGCAGCGTCCACTTTCCGCCTTCCGCCTGGCACTCGAAACGTAGCTTCCTGCAGACCTTCCCGACCGCCGACATGCAGTGGACCGGCTGGGACGACAACGTGCAGGGCGTCCTGCGGATCCTCTCCCGGCGCCAGGTGCCGATCCGCGCGGGCACCCGAACGCTCGGCTACCTCGACACCAAGGAAGGTCCGAGGTGGGTCGCCCAGGACGTGGTGCTCGGCCCCGATGGGCCGGTTCCGAACACGGAGATCGTCTTCCTG
>JAGQIY010001084.1 GCA_020430865.1 Myxococcales bacterium | reverse complement strand
CCGCTCGGATACGCAGTACCGTGCCCTCACCCCCACCATCCAAGATCCCACCACGGCCCTTCAACGCAATCGACTTGGCAACCGTGACTCGTTCGCGCCAGATCCCGCTGGGAACTTCGACGACATCGCCCGTTTCGGCTCGGTCGACGCACGCCTGGATCGTCGAGGCGTCCTTACCCGCTACCCATGTTTTGCCCGTCGCGGCCGTTGGGACAAGGCAACCGACACAGATGAGTAGGGGGGTGAGGGAGCGTCTCATGACTTCCTTGAGAGTTTTGGTGCGAAGCGCGAGGTCGGCTCTGCAACTCGCTGGAGTTGCTCCAAACGGTGCGCCGTCGCGGCGTCGAGCGAGCCGTCTCGCTTGGCGGTCAAACGAGCGATGCCGACCAAAGGTGGACAGACAGTTTCGTCACGGAAATTAGTCTCGCATTCCATACACGAGAGGCACTCCCGCGGATCGATGCGACCCCCGGCGTCGATGGCACGCGGCTCACAGCCTTTTGTGCATATCTTGCAGGAGTCACAGAACTGTCGGCGGTAAGGTTCCGAGAGGCGAAAGCTGCTCACGAGCGCCAAGCCCCCGCCGAGCGGGCACACGTAGCGGCAGAACGGGCGGAACCACACCACGCTCAGTACCAGCAGCAATCCCCACCAGGCGATGAACCCAGCTGAACGTGTCCAGGGTGCGACGAAGAACGTGGTCTTGAACGGTTCGACTTCCGCAAGCCGTTCGCCGAGCTCGCTGCTGTACAGAAAGCTGCCAACCAAGGCGGCCAGCACGATGTAGCGCAGGTGGCGTAGCCTCAGATGCAAGCGATCGGGGAGTTCAATGGCCGGAAGGCGCAGCACGCGACCGACCTTGAACAGCAGTTCGCTGAGGGCACCAAAGGGACACACCCAACCGCAGAAAACGCCACGCCCCCAAATCACCGTCACGACGGCGATGAAAATCCAGCTGACGAAGAGTAGAGGTTCCGTGAGGAATAGGCTCCAGTGCCACTCACCAACTGCGGACCCTACGAGGGTTAGGAGTTGTGTCACTGAAGGTTGGGCGTGAAGTACGAAACCCAGCACGACGGCGCTCATGACGAGAGCCAGAGTGTGGATGCGTTTCAGTCTGCGCATAGACGCGGTGAGGTGGCGACGCAGGGAGAAGGTCAGCACCATCAGACATAGGTAGACCGCGAGCAGGATGACTTTTGGGCGGCTATTGCGCCAGGACGCGCGCCAGATGGCGGAGCCTGCATCAGGTTGTTCAGCGACGAAGTACACGCTCGGCGGGAGTCGAAAGGTGACCGTCTCCGTGTGGAAGTCTCGGCTGAAACCGCCTTTCTGGTTGTAGCGACTGCCGAGGAACACAAGGTCGAAGGCTGCTCCGGGATCGAGCTTGCCGGCGCGTGCAACGAACAGCGCTCCCTCCTTGAACTCCGGTGCACCCACGGCTTCCACGCGACCCAAGTTGTGGTAGTCGCGATCGGTGAAGATGATCGAGGTGAGGCCTTGCTCGAGCCGCACACGGTCAAACATGCCGCCTCGCACGAAACCGGACCCCTTGAAGGAGCTGGAGCCGTTCCCGAGCACGGCGAGCAGGTGCTCGCCCGGTTTCAGCTGCTTCTTCTGCCACTCGTACTCTCTTTCCCCGAGGATGGCCTTGCCGACCTGGGGAGCGTCGAGGAGCGTGAAGTAGAGATCGATGAACGTCTCGCTCGAGCCTGGCAGGCCCATCTGCGACTCGCTGAGCTCGAGGTGACCGAGCACCCCGCGATCGAGCATGTCCTGCCAGGACCAGACCTCGCTGGTCTCGACGAAGTGTCCCTCCGCCGCTCCAGCCCGCTTCACCACACCCACCGTGGAGCCGACGCTACGCACCGTGGTCAGGATGGTCTCGTTCTCTGCCAGCGCGGTCACTGTCGCACCGGAGATAAGATCGACGCTTAGGGTGCTTGCATCCGCGGATTGCCCGACAGTGATCTTCGCGGCAGCCGGCTTGCCCGCGTAGAAGCTTACGAACTCGTGGAGCTTCCGCTCCGGGATCCCCACCAAAAGGATGGGCTCGGAGTGATGCAGCACCTTTGCGCCACCGATGTTCCCGTCCTTCGTTAGACCCACCAGCGTCACCAGAGGCTTACCGGAGTAGCCCTTGATGGCCACGACGTCGGTCGACAGGGCAACCCAGCCTACGGATTGCCCCGTGGCATCGAAGCCCTCAAAGAAGGGTGCTCTGGGGGGCTGCTTGAACGAGGACGCACCTGGCAGCACCTCGAGGCAAGGCATCTTCTCGCAGTCGAGCTTTGGCTCGGCGTGACCTGGCCACACCCAAAGCAGCACGATCGCTGCGATGCATGCGGCCAGCCAATGGTTTGAGCGCGGTAGGCTCATGGGGGCTCCGGTATCTCAGGCGGTCACGATCATGCGCCCGCGCATTTCCAGGTGCAGTGCGTGACAGAACCACGGACAGTAGTACCAATACACGCCGGGTTTCCCTGCGGTAAACGTAACGCTGTTGGTGTCGTTGCAGTTCACGAGCATGCAAACGTCGTGTAGTCCCAGACAGAAGCCGTGGGAGAGGTCCTCGACTTGATCCTGGTTGGTGAGGATGATTTGCACCTCGTCCCCGGTCTTCACCGTGAACTCGGTGGTCGCGAACTTGGGGGCGAGGCTGGTCATGTAGATACGGACCCGCTTACCGTCGCGGATGATCTTGTTGTCCCGCTTCAGGTCGACGCCGTCTGCGTTCGCCCAGTCTTCGTAGAGCTTGAAACGGTCAGTCTTTCGGGGCTGGATCTTCTCTGGATGAATCAGATCCTTGCGCACGATCACGCAGTCGTGCGGCTCGGAGTAGGTGGGGCCATCGTGGACGAGGCGCATCTTCTGACCTGAGATATCGACCAGTTGATCGTTCTCGGGGTGAAGGGGGCCCACGTTCAAGAAGCGATCTTTGGAAAACTTGCACAGCGCGACGAGCCACTTTCCGTCCGCTTCCTTCGTCTCACTCATCGAGGCGTTCGTGTGGCCAACTTGGTAGTGCACGTCGAGCTTCTGGATCAGCGGATCGATCTTCTCTCCATCCTTCGCCGTGTACGCTTCGATGGCTTTTGCGATGCTCCACTTCGTGATCACCGAATCGATGAAGATCGAGGTATAGGCGTTGCCTCGGCCGTCGAAAGCCGTGTGAAGAGGTCCCAAACCGACTTCGGGTTCCGCCACGACCGCGTCCCTTGGCTTGAGCTTTCCTGCGAAGACTTCTGCGAGCTTCTCGATGTCGACGACGCTCACGGTTGGACTTAATTTGCCGGACACGACAGCGTATTTCCCGGAAGGATCGATGTTCACGCCGTGGGGACTCTTGGGCACCGGGATGCGTTGGACGTATGCGCTGTTCTCGCCCCGGGCATCGACCACCGGCACGTCGCTTTCGCCTAGCTTGATAGTTTTCCCGGCGGCAACAGCTTTCGCGATCTCGACCAGGTTGAACACGTAGAGGTGATCCCGATCAGAGGCCATCATGCCTTCCAACGTGGTCCCGCCCTCGGAGTTGTAGCAGGTGGCGAACGAGTACAGGCCTTTGTAGTCCGTGGCCGCCAGGTCCATGTTGGACTCGACCAGGACCTGCCACTTG
>JAGQIY010001083.1 GCA_020430865.1 Myxococcales bacterium | reverse complement strand
TTTCCTTGTTGCCGGAGCCTCCCGCTTCCGCACCCGTCCCGTCGGCTTTCGCGCCACCCGCCCCTCCAGCTTCGGCGTTGGGACCTTGAGCTTGCTTGTCGCTTCCGCCTTCGCCCTTGCCGGTCAGCTCCTTCTCGCTCCAGTCCATGCCCTTCTGGAGCAAGTCATTGCCGGCGAACTCCATACCAGCCGAGAGCGCTGCGTCTCCTCCGGGAACCATGCCAGCGACCATGCCGGCTCCGGTGTTGACGCCCGCGGTCGCGGCGCCCTTCAGCGCCCCAGATACTCCGCCCGACTTGTAGCCTTCGTAAGCAGCGGTCGCCATCGGCGCCACGAACTGCGCAGCCATGGCGCCGTACTTGCCGAGCCGCGCGCTGAGGAAGTTGCTGCCCGCCATGGCTCCCAGCGCCGTGCCAGCGAGGGAGGTGGCGATGGCGGCAGGGCTACCGATCTGCTCGAGGAGCGCGCCGCCGATCAGCACCGTCTCGGAAGCGACCTCATGGCTCAGCTTGCCGGTCACACCGATGTTCTGCGCACCTCCCACGCTGCCGGTTTGGCTACCGGAGGAGACCCGGTACTTCTGTCCGACGCTGAGGTTCTCCGAGCCGCCGACGGAGGTCGCCTGGTGAGCACCCACGGTGCGCTCTTCCACCGCGCCGGTGCTGGTGGTCAGGTTGCCACCGACGGTGGTGAACTTGCCGTCGCCCGCGTTGATGATGAACGACTGAGCACCCGCCTTGTCGTTCGTGTGGATGGAGTTCATCTTCGCGCTGCCGGGGGAAGCGAAGCTGCGGATGGCGGTGGAGGTCTTGTTTGCCGGCAGGCTCAGCGTTGGGGGCTGGGCGGTGCTGAACAGCTTGCCCAGGATCAGCGGGCGCTCAGGGTTGCCCTGATCGAAGGCAACCAGGGCTTCCCAGCCGCCGCGGGGCAGCGCCATGGAGTCCACCATGTTCTGTTGCATGACCCGGATCGGCAAGCTGCTCTGATGATCGGTAGCGCCATTTATATCCCAGCGGAAACGGACGTGGGCTCGGCCCAAGGCATCCACATGGATCTCCTCGCCTTCGGGCACGGTGACGGTGGCGGAGTGCACCCCGGCGAGCCGCGGCTCCGGCGTCACCCGGGGCAGGCGCACGGGCCGAGCCAGCGCCTGGCAGTGGAGTCGCACGTCGTATGCGTGCCCCGCGGCCCAGTCATGGTCGACCCGAGTCACGACGAAGCGACCGTCGGCGGAGATCACGCTGTCGTCCGAGTAGGGCAGCACCTCGCAGCAGAGTCCAGGGTAGATCGAGATCGCGTTGGTCTCGAAACTGACGGTGTCGGCGCCTGTTTGCAGCGCCTCGAGCAAGCGTCGAGCCTCGCTCTCCCCCACCGCTACGTCGCTGAACGCCACCCGAGTCTCGTAGTGCTCGAGCTCCCGCTCCTCTGCTCCTCGCGGCAGGTCGCTGTCGGTGACTGCGGCCGCCCTCAGGTCCAGGTTCGGCCGTTCGGCGTCGTAGTCGCGCAGCGTGACTCGCCCGACGCGAAGGTTGGTCTCGATACAGAGCTTTCTCGCGTAGCTCCCCGCGTGGGCTTCTCCGGCGTCCTCGACCACCTGCAGGGGTTCATGGCTTGGCTCGAGGCTAGTTGAAGTATCCGTGAGGATACAAATCTCGCGCAGGTCATCGTCGCCGCCGACCTCGAAGAAGAAATACAGCCCGGCGCGCTCGCAGATGCGGCGCAGGAACGCCTCGTCCGTCTCGTCGTACTGGACGATGTAGCGCTGGACCGGGTGCGCTTCACCCAAGCGGAGTTGGACCAGCTCGGCGTCCCAGCCGGCGCCAAGCAACACCTGGACGGCGATCTCGGGCAGGCTGAGTTCCTGGAACGTGCGACTCCGCCGGCTCAGCCGAAGACGAGCGGTGCCCGACTCGAGCCTCGCGCGGTAGCGGTAGCGCGGTCCAGCGTCCGCGCCGCCTCGCGCGGTGCTCGCCGCGTGACTCACGCGCGTGAGCAGACCCACGACACGTCGCGCCGCGTGATCCGTGGTGATCTCCAGCACTCCCCAGGTGCCGATCAAGTCGCGAATGTCGAGGAAGCGATCGGCGGTGAACTCGAGCTCCAGCGAGCTGGCGGCGCCAACCTGTTCACGACCTCGAACCGACGCGCAGCGCAGCTCGAAGTCGCCGTGATTCAGTGAGAGCGTGACTGCGGTGTCCATGAACGAGCCATGCGCGGGGGCTGGAGGCGTCCGGTGAGAGCCGTGAGGTCTTCGCGCAGTACCGGGGTCGGCGGGTTGAGCGCCCAGTTGCGTGAAATCTGCAGCTGGCATCTAAGTATCTGAAATTGCTATCTTAGTATTCTCCTTCGGGGGTGAGGAGCGCCGCCCGAAAGACGCCAGGCGGCGCAAGGGCAGGCGCCACGATGCTGCCGGGTCAAGGCCGCAGACGTGTCGCCGAGGGTGCCCAAGCTGCAGCTCGCTGCGCAGGCCGATCAGGTGCCCACAGATCCAAGCGGGCTTCGCCAGCGGCGCGACTCCGCGATCAGTCGGCGCGCCCGATGGCGATGGCGGTCTCGAAGGTGCGCCAGCGCAAACCCACCCACCCGTACTCGACGGGATGCCCCTCGGCGTCGGTGACGAGCAGGATGGTACCCATCCCGAATCCGTCGCGCTGCTCTCGCGTGTCGTCGTCGTGGCGCAGGCTGCTCGCGTCGGCCACGCGCAGCAGGAACGCGCCGGGAGAGTCCGGGACTGCGACTGGTGGGAGCACCGCAAAGGCGACGTGGCCGGTGTTCGTGGACTTCCTGAGCACCTTGGGCTTCAGCCAGGCGACGATGTCGCCAGGTTGCACGTCGACGACGCGCTCGATCTTGCGCCAGCCAGCGCGCGAAGCCTGGGTCGGGCTGCGAGCGATGACGTGGTAATAGTCGCGGGCCAGGGGGCGACCCGTGAGGCCTTGGCGGCTGGCCTCGCGGGCCAGCGGGCTGGCCTTGCCCAGCACGTAGTGCACCATACCCGAGCAATCGAAATGATAGATGCCCTGCTTTGGATCCACGCGGAATCCATGGGTGTACACGGCGTCCCGTAGCGTCTCGTCGATCCGCCCCAGGGACCGCATCACCGGGTTGGCTGTCCAGTCGATTTCCTCGTCGGCGAAGCGCGGCGCTCGAGACGGAGCCGTGTTGGCTCGTGCCGAGTCGACGCGAGTGGTCGGCTCGGAGGCGACCGGCGGTGCGCCGGCGAGCGCCACGCTTGTGGGCTCTTGACGAGGTGCCGGGCGCTCCAGGTTCGTGGCCGAGCAGCCAACGCACCACAAGAGCGTGAAGAACGCGATCGCCGATTGGCATCCGCGAGGAAATGCACGACGCATGCGCCCTCGCCACTGGATGCGGCAGAATCGGGAACGGGGGCGCGCGGACACGGCGTATTCTAGCGCGTGGCTGGGTCGCCTCCCAGCCACGCACCTGGAGAGCGCTGCTCAGAGGTTGTATTTCACGGCGTTGGAGCCCCGCACCATCTCGTTGAACTCCTTGAGCGCGTTGTCGTAGGAACCGGGAACGTCGGCGCCAATGCCGTGGTTCAGGCGCATCTGCTCCTCCCGGGTGAACTTGATGTTCTTGCGGTGGCGCTTCACGTAGAAGGCGACCGCGTCGTGGTAGGCGCGGGGGTGGTCCTTGTACTGCGACCACATGAAGGGGACCTCGCCGGACTGACCCTTCTCGATCTCCTTCACGGTGACCTCGTAGCTGGCCAGGGCCTTCTCCAGCTTGTCGTAGTCCGTCTTCTCGGCGTCCATCAGCTTCTGAACGGCCTTTGCTTCGAGCATCGACTTGCGGTGCCAGTAGTGCAGCGTGTGGCCCTCCGCCTTCTCGATCTCTGCCAGGTTCTTCAACGAGCGCTCGTGGACGTATTTCTCGATCTCGGGCGAGAGCGCGTCGGAGGCCTTCACGAACGCCTGGAAGGCCTTCTCGAGATCCGGGTGCATCTTCTTGCCCTTCTCGAACTTGTCGGCCTTGTACATCTCCTTGTTGTAGTACTTGGCGGCTTCGTCGACTTTCGGGATCAAGTCGTTGATTGCGGTCTTGTAGTCGGCGCTCAGCTTCTCGAGCTGACCGAACTGCTGCAAGCTCTGGTTGGCTTCGAACTTGTCGTTGCAGAGCTTCAGCGCGCTGTCGTCCCACGTGGACATGCCGATGATGGTGTGCTCGCGACCCGTGGGTCCCTTCTTCGGATCCTTGACCCAGGAGTGGTAGCGCTGCTCGGACTGATGCAGGGCGTTGCCGACCAGGTTCGTGCAGTCGAGCAAGTTGTCGAGGGCGTCGTTCTTCTGCTCGTCGGGGTCTGCAGCCTGCTGCTCTGCGGCCGGTGCGGGCCCGCTCGCCTTGTGCAGGAATGCGTTTCGGACCTGGGGGACCATCATGGCGCCAGCCACGGCGAGGCCGATGACGGTCGGCGCTGCGATCGAGATGAGCTTGATAGGATTCATTGGTTCTCCTGGGAGCAACGGCCGGCTGGCCTGAACACGCGACCCCCCAACGGCCCTCGAGGCCACCGGATCGCCACGCAATGAAGCCCAATCGGTAGCCGCGCGGACTGGTTGCTAGAAAAAGGTGTCAGGCTCGCTTTGCTGGCGGCGATGTTCGGCGGTCTAGCCAGCCGCTGGTGGCTGTTTCTGGCTCAGTTCAGCTCGAGTGCGCGGCGCGCCCGTTTCAGCCGCTCTCGCAACGGCTGAAGCCGAGGGTCGCCCGGCAGCACGTCGGCGGCTCGACTCCAGGACGTGTCGGCGGCGTCGAGCTCGCCAAGCTCCAGCTCGACAGCCGCCAGGCCCAAGTTGACGCGGAAGGAGCCGGGGCTGAGGAGCCTCGCGTCCAGCAGAGCTTGCCGGCTCTCGCGCAGGCGCCCGAGGCGGCTCAGCGCCTTGGCTCGCACCAGCTCGGCGCCCAGGGAACGCGTCAGGCGCTTGCTGCGATCGGCGTGCTCCAGGCTGCGCGCGGGCTGGCCTCCGTCGAGCAGGGCCACCGCGAGCTCGAAGTGCGCCTGGGCCGCGTACGCATCGAGGCTCACCGCGCGCTGAAGCTCTGCCTCTCGCCGCTCCGGGTGCTCTCTGGCCGCGGAGACAGCCCGCTCGCTCAGCCAGTGTCCCGCGCTGAGTCGCGTCGCGACCCCGAGCAGAGCCAGCGCGACCCACCACAGCGGGAACCGGCGCACCCTCGGCAGGTGACCGAAGGCGTCACCGCCGAGGGCGGCCGTGGTCAGCAACGCGAGCACCAGAACCGCGGGTTGCTCGAGCGGCGCGTCAGCGATGGCGCACACCATCAGCGCGACCATCGCTGTCTCCCCGAGGATCCAGCCCTGACCAGGCTTCGACCGCAAGGCCAGAGCAAACCAGGCGACCAGCGCGAGCCAGCCGATGAGACCG
>JAGQIY010001082.1 GCA_020430865.1 Myxococcales bacterium | reverse complement strand
GGCGGGTTTCGCCATTTCAGGCAACGAATTCCCAACGGGCGCGGTCGACTCGAGGTGGTACCTTTAGCCCGTGGGATCGCCAGCGGAACGCGTGCCGAGCTTCGAGGAGCTGTATCAGGCGATCGTAGCGCTGCCTCCTGGCCTGACCGGTGAGATCATCGAACCAGGCACCATTCGCACGATGGGCCGCCCCGGCGCGGGTCACCGCATCGCTGCTCGGGGGATCGCTGGTTCCCTGGGTGGAGACGATGCTTGGGACGGTGGACAAGGCTGGTGGATTGAACAGGAAGCTGAGATCCGATTCGGAGAGCGGCTCCTGGTGCCTGACCTCTCTGGGTGGCGCGTTTCCGCGGAGCAAGCGCTGCCACCGAAGTTCGTCTTCGGCAATCCCATCGCGGAGTGTCCCCGCTGGTGCTGTGAGATCCTGTCGCCTTCGACGGAAGTAGTCGACCGCGAACGCAAGCTACCGCTCTACGCAAGCTCGGGTGTCGAGTGGATTTGGCTAGTAGACCCGGAGAAGCGGACGCTCGAGGTTTTCCGCAACGATGATGGCACGCCCGCAAGTTTCACGCTTGTCGAAGGCAATGTCGCACGCATCCTGGAGCCGTTTACGTCTTTGATCCGCACGGAACGCTGGTGGATCCCGGAGTGAGCTACTCCGGTGGGAACAGCCGGCTCAACTCCAGCTCAATGGCTCGAAACGGCTCGATCCTCGCAATGCTCGTGTGATCGTAGGCTCCCACCTCGAGCCATGAGGCGCCCTCGAGGCGTAGCACCTCCAACACGCGCTCGTGAGGATCGATGATCCAGTAGTGGCCCACGCCTGCTTTCGCGTACAGGCTCCGCTTCAACACGCGATCGACCCGGGCGTTGCTCGGCGACGTGACTTCGCAAACCCAATCGGGCACGACGCTGAGGGGCCGCGTGTCCCAGGGGTCCGGCAGGCGTTCGCGACGATAGCCCAAGACATCGGGCCGCACGATGTCGTGCTCCCCGAGCTGAATGTCCACCTCGAGTAGGATCCACCAGCCACCGGGTCCGCCGCGCCCATCGTCGTCGTCGAATGGCCCGCCTAGGAAGCGCGCCAAGCCACGCTGAACCTTGGAGTGTCGGGGAAGCGAGGACGGGCTGACGTACAATTCACCATCCAGGATCTCAGCGCGCACGTCTTCCCTGAGCAGCGCGAGGTCCTGGTAGGTCTTATCTCCCGGCACGCTCGGTAGTTTAGCCTGGAACGCAGAATGCACCACGAGCAGCCTATCGGCTGCAAGCGCTGCTATTTGCCGAGTTTTCCAAAGGCAAACGCCTCGACGGAGGTGCTGGGAGTCGAGAGGCTGTAGCTCGCGCCGAAGAACAACTCTCCCGTCGACGCGCACGCTGCGCCCTCGATGTGCTCCAAGCCGACGGGGTCGTAGCTCCACAGGGTCTGCCCCTGATCTCCCAGCTCGATCGACTCGGGCTTCCACGGTCTAGAAGCGCTGGCGAGACCAGATCGCACGGCTTTCTGGTAGGGCTCGAGCTTCGTGAGCACCAGGCAGTCATCGTCTCTCCATCCGACGTCGTCACCTAGCTGAGCCCCCGAACGTAACCGTCGAGTCGCTCGGCCAGCGCGCCGGCATGGCTCAGCGCCAGCGCGTGCCCGCCATCGATCTCGTCCACTTCGAGACCGAGCCGCTCACGGGCCAATCTGCGCTGGAACGCCAGCGGGAAGAGCCGATCGTGGCGGCCGGCGAGCACTCGGGTGGGCACATCCGGCCACGCCTGGAGGGGCCAGGGCTCACCGAGGGGCGTGGAGGATTGCGTCGGTTGCGGGCGAGACAATGCTTCCTCGAGGAGATGCTGCGAGAAGTCATGATAGTACATGACGGCGTCGTCCTCCGCCGCAGCCGCTGGGAGCCCGAGCGAGGCGTGATAGCGCCGGCGAGCATCACGGCTGCCCGTGGCGGACCACCACTCGCCGAAGCTCTCACCGTGGCGCGGGATCATCGCGTTGAGCAACACGAGTAAGTCCACGGAGCGGCGTTCGCAGACCAGCGGCGCCGTGAAGGCCCCCATCGACGCGGCGACCACGACCAAGTCGGAGCAGCCGCCCACCGCACTGACCACTGCAGCGGCGTATTCGGGCCACCCCGCGCTGTCGTCGTCACTCGGAAGCCTCACGGCAATGGCGGTGTGTCCGCGCCGTTGTAACTCGGGCACCAACCGGTGCCATTCCCAGGGATCACCACCCCCTCCCGGAACCAACGCAAACGTCGCCATGCAGCAGGCTTACCCGCCAGAGCCACCGATTGCAAGTTGCAAGCGGTTTACCGGTCAGAGTCCGGTGGATGCGTCACCACGTCGGTGTAGCTTTGGAATGACCTCCTCGCCGCTGCGGCGCGGCGCAGCGTCTATTTGCCTAGCTTTCCGATGCTGAACGCCTCGACCGACGTGCTCGATGTGGAGAGGGTGTACTTCGCGCCGAACAGCACTTCGCCGGTCGAAGCACACGTCACGCCTTCGACGAACTCGAGGCCGTCCGGGGCGAACTCCCACAACGACTGGCCCTGAGCTCCCAGCTTCGCCACGCGGGCGACGTCGCTCTTGCCGCCCGCCACGACAACGTTTCCGCTGGGATCCACCGCGATGGACTTGGAGAAGAACGGCACGAGGCTCGTCCAGTCCACGCTGAAGCCGCTGCCATCGAGGGACAGGCGAGCGACACCGATCTGGCCGTCGCCGGGGCTTGGCACTTGCAAGGTCTCGCTGCCGAACTGGATGTCTGCTGGCAGGAGAAAGCTCACCGCGAAGCGCCCCTGCGCGTCGCTCGCGAGGTCCACGGCGTAGTCGTCCGAAGCGCTGCCGAATACCAGCGACTGCCGGTAGTCTCCATCCGGCGTGAGCGCGACGACGACGTTGTCCAGGTTTCCGTAGCTGATCGAGGAACCGCCTCCAAAGTCAACGCCACCAGTCTCTCCACCGAGCAACACCAGATCGCCGTTCGGGGCCAACGCGACGCCTTCGAAGTAGTCGTCTCCCGAGCCTCCGAACTGCTTCAGCCACACCAGCTTGCCCGTGGCATCGAGCTTGAGCACCAGGGCGTCGGTTGCCTGGGGGGTGAGGGTTTGCCCACCGAGAGTCACTGCCTCGTCGAAGTAACCCGCGGCATAGGTGGCCCCGCTCGCATCCACCGCTACCCAGGAGAGCCGCGCGGTGCCGAAGCCGAAGCTCCACCTGAACGCGCCGTTGCTCCCGAGGTGCACCAGGCTGTTTCCGGGAGGCTTCACTCCGTCCCCGAAGTCGACCGCCATGAAATGATCGATGGTCGCGGAGACTTCGCCGCTCGAGCCGACGGCGAGACCATACACGTCTTCGGTATCGGCGCCCGTCGTCTGATACACCCACTTCGGTGCGCCGTTGAGCTCGAACGAGCCGATCCAGGCATCGGAGAAACCGTGTGCCTGCAACGCGTTCGAACCAATCTGAACGCTGCCGCTGAACGTACCGCCAAACACCACATCGTCGCCGGGCGTGGCGGCGAGAAAGCGCGCCTGGAGCCCCTCGGTGCGCCACACCTCGCACTGCTTGCCGTCGCAGTTCTCGTCCGTCGGCAACGCGCAGTCTTCGATGTCGGGCAGCACTTCGCCAGTGCAGGCGCCCCAGGCGCCGCTGTCACAGCTCTGGAGGCCTGCGGTGCACAGCCCCACATCGATCAGCTGTGGATCCCCAGAGAAACATGGTTGCGTACCGCTCGTGCAGCTGGCCGAGCTACCCCCCGCACCGCCGACACTGGACCCGCCGCTGCCCGCGGAGGCGCCGACGCCAGAGCTGCCCGCGGTGCCGGAGCTGCCCGCAGCCGCAGCTGCCCCGCCGAGACCTCCGAAGCTCGTTCCAGCACTGCCTCCGGTCGCAGCAGCGCCTCCACCGGCCGCTCCGCCGCTGGGCGCGCCGCCATTGGTGCCGCCGGACCCACACCCCGACATCAACCCGCTCATGACGCCAAGCAGCGCCGCGACCCCCGACCACCCCACCCGCATTCAGCCAGTCTCTCCGGTCGTTGCGCGAAACGCAAGCGGGCCCCGCTCTCCCCCAGATCCGCGCGGTCCGGCGGACCGAGGTCGAGGCGCGACCTCCCCTCGGCGTCGCTCGGAGCGTCCAGGCACTCACGAAGCGCCGACTCCGGGGTCGGGAGGCCGTGATGACTCAGCGCAGGGCCAATCAAGCGGGCCCGGTCAGCGTCGCTGGACCGTAGGCATCCTCGAATGACGACCAATCGACTGTTTCCAAGTTCTCCAGCATGCTGGAAACCGTCAACGTGAGCTCGTCGCCGGCTGCGCGGCTACTTGCCGAGCTTGACGACGTAGGAGTGGTTGGGGCCGGCGGTAGTGGCTCCGGTGCCTCTGTCGATCGCCGATGCACTCGTGGCTCCGACACCGAGCACGCCTCCGTCAGCACCGGCAGCAACGCCGCCTCTCGGAAACTCTCGGTGCCACAAGCACTTCCCAAGCTGGTCATCCGCAGCATGACTCCAACACCGTCTGCGGCACCGCCAAGCGCGGACCCTTCGTGGTGACGGACTTCACGTGCTCGACGGCGGTGGCCCATGTCAGCCTGAAGTCTGGCGCCAGATCGAGCGCGCGATGAGTCCGCTGTACCCGGTCTCCTCCTTCATCGCGTCCGAACAGTCTTCGACGGCGGGAAGCTGCTCACCTCCACACGTGTCCCAAACGCCCTGCGCGTCGCACACGCGCTGACCCGCATGGGAATGCCCTTATCGAGCGTCGAAGCATCTCCCCGAGCCATTCGTCGCCCCGGTCCCCGCCGTCGAGCCACCGACACCCGCCGTTCCCGAGGTGCCCTGCAATTTCCGCAGGGTTAAAGTCGCTGAGCCCCAACAGATTCGAACAACCGGCGAGGACAAGGGAACCCGCCAGGCCGAGCAAGGACGCGGAAGAATGTGCGTTCATTGTCCGGGTCTGCCGCGTGTGCAGCCTGAGGCAGCAAGCGAAATCTGCCGCTGCCGCACGGTCACCACGTCTCTCGGGCTCCGACATCCGCGAAGTCAGTCACCAGCTAAAGCGAGTGTTGCACCGGAACTTCCCGCCTTCTGTTTCGAGCGGAGATGAGCGTTCGGAGGCTCCAATACTCCTCCCTCCCTTGGACCCGTCCTCAAGGGACGAAAAGGGTCGAGCCCCCGACCAAGAAGGTGGAGGCTCGAACAGGCAAGCCAATCCTCAGGGTCAGGGACAGGTGTACGAGTCGAAGCCGGTGAAAGTGTCCTTGTCGAACACGTCCCACTCGATTGCAGGGTCAAATGCGTCGGAGCCAACCTTGTCTCCGGTGGTCACGCTACACTTGCGTCGAAGCGTTTTGTCGACGGTGATCACGGGTGAGCCCCAACCTGATCCCACGTCCATCCCATTCGATTGGCCAAAGAAGTCCTGGGTCACGCCACCACAAGTGAGTTCAAGCGCGTCGTCACCGTTGAAGTCGATTCCGCCATCGATCTGGTTGCAAGTCGTATTGCCCCCATTGATGCTCGCGCTCACGCACAATTTCCACACGGCGCCAGTCGCCAGTGTGCCAGACGTCAAAACGATCGGGGTCCCCGCCGTGAGCGATCCGTTCCTGTAGAGCAAAACGCTACATGTCCCCAGGTCGATCGGATCGCCCGCGTTGTAGATCTGGAGAGCCTTGTTGAAGTTGCCCGATCCCTCGATGTACTCGCTGAAATAAAGGTTCACCGAGGTACCCCCCCCGGTTCCACCCGTGCCCGCACCGCTGGTGCCACCCGTGCCAGCACCGCTGGTTCCACCCGTGCCCGCACCGCTGGTGCCACCCGTGCCAGCACCGCTAGTGCCGCCCGTGCCAGCGCCGCTGGTGCCGCCCGTGCTCGCGCCGCTGGTGCCGCCCGTGCTCGCGCCGCTGGTGCCACCCGTGCCCGCACCGCTGGTGCCACCCGTGCTCGCACCGCTCGTACCGCCGGTGCCACCGGTCGTGCCGCCAGTGCCGCCGGTCGTGCCACCAGTGCCGCCGGTCGTGCCGCCAGACCCTGCGGAACCGCCGGTCGCGCCGGTACCACCCGTGGCGCCGGTGCCACCCGTATTGCCGGTGTTGCCGGTGCCACCATCGCCGCCGGTGTTGCCGGTGTTGCCGGTGCCGCCGTTGTTCGCGATGTTGCCGGACCCACCGTTGCCGCCGGTCGCGCCGCTGCCCGCTGCCCCGGAGCTTCCTCCGGTGCCGCCAGACCCGCCGGAGCCGCTGGTGTCGTCGTCACTGCTACACGCAACCGCAAAGAGGGGTGCGCAAACCAAAAGCGCCGCGTAGGAGCGGGCGAACCGATTCAAGGACATGGGGGCAAAGGTTATTGAACCAGTTCCGTCAGCGCAATTCGCGTGGTTTCGCACGGCGTTACCTACATTTGCTTACATGCAAAAACCCCGCGGATTGGCCCACGACACCTGAGCGTCACCGACTCTTTCTGCGTGCTTCGTCCACGATCGCGACGACGCGCGCCTGAAACTGGTGGCGAAGGGCAAGTCGATCGCTCACGCGGAGCCTGGCGCGGGACCCTGCGAACCGGGCCCACGCTTGCGTTCTTCATTGCCCCGCGGAAGTAGGCGTGGAGTGCCCGCAGTGACTCCTGAGCCCGTCGAGCTGATTCAGCCCAAAGCCGTCCCACTCGACGCTCGGGATGAAGTCATCGCCGCTGTTGGTGTCGCCGTGGGTCACGCTGCACTTGCGACGTAGCGTGTGGTCCCGGGTGTACGTGGTGCCGTTGGGATCGCCCCAGCCGTCGCCAGGATCTTCCCCCACCTTGCCGAACGAGTCGACGACGACACCGCCGCACACCAGCTCGATGGCGTCGTCGCCGTTGAAGAAGAACTGCACGTCCGACTTCTGATCGCAGGCGTTGAGCAACGACTCGCTACCGCCATCGTCGCAGATCACCCAGGTGTGGTTCGGCTCGAAGCCGCCGGAAGGCCCCGTCAGCGGAACCTGCGCCTGATTCGTGGAGCTCGCGAAGTAGAACACGAGCTCGCAGGCGCTGAGGTCCAGCGTTCTGCCCGTGCCATTGAATAGCTCGATCGCCTTGTTGGCCATCGAGCCTTCGACGTACTCGCTCATCAAGAGGCCCTCGAGCGTACCGCTGCTGCCGCCGGTGCCTCCCGTGGCGCTGCCCCCGGTACCGCCGGCATTCATCCCCGCGGATCCGCCAGCGGTCGTCGTGCCGGCGCTGCCTCCGGTCATCGCTCCTGCGCTGCCGCCCGTGG
>JAGQIY010001081.1 GCA_020430865.1 Myxococcales bacterium | reverse complement strand
GCTCGGCCATCCCGTCGTCGGGCGTATTGGCCGCGGTCAACTCTTCGAGTCGCGGGAGCTGTAGCCCTTGGCGATGCGCAGGTACATCTGAGCGGACTTGTTCTCCGGATCGTCGGCCAGCACCTTGTCGAGCTCCGCGATCGCCTGGGCCTCTTCTCCCGTGGTGAGCATCAGCACGGCCAGCATCAGGCGCGCCTGGTGGTAGCTGGGGTTCGCCTGGAGAGCGGCCTCGAACTCCTCTCGCGCGCGGTCCGTCTTGCCCTTGTCTCGATACAGCACGCCGAGCCGCGTCCTCAAGTCGGCGAAGCGCGGGCACAGCGCGACGGCGCGCTCGAGCTCGAGCGTCGCTTCTTCCGGCATCGCTGCGTCGAGATACGCCTGGCTCACGTCGGCATGCATGTTCGCGATTTTTCCACGTACGAAACTGTCGGGTTGTGTGCGGCCGCTGACGTCCCGGGTGCGCACGCTGCCGTAGATCCCCCGCGCCTTGTCGTACTTCCCGAGGTCGTTGTAGGTCACCATCAGGTTCAACTGGGCCTCGGTGTAGCGGGGGTTGATGCTCACGGCGCTCTCGAACTGTCGCTCCGCTTCGCTGAAGTGGCCGCGGCTGTGAGCGATCACGCCCAGCATGTTGTGGACGTCCGCGAAGCCATGAGCATGCTCGGCGACCTGCTTGAGCAGGTACTCGGCCTGGTCGTACTCACGGTTGGCATAGTGCTCGCGGCCGAGCAGCAAGAGCTGCTTGAGGTGGTCGTCCATAGAAGATCAGTGTCGACCAAACTCGACGTTCGAACAATCTCGCAGACTCGGGTGGCGCGGTGCTTGACGCAAGTTCAGTGGTGGCCGGACCGTGCTCGCTTGCCCTGCTTCAGAGCCGCTGCTAAGTCGCTCGCGTGTCGTCGCAGCCAGGTGGACCTCGACTAGTCGGCCGTGTCGTCGACCCGCTGGCGGACTCCGGAGAGACCGAGCCCGTGTTCTCCGCAACGGATGCGCCCGGGGCCCCAGGAGAGGAGGCCGCAGGCGCCGAGTCGGGTTCCACTGGCGCAGTCTCGGAAGGACCCCCGGCAGAGACCCGTCACGTGGCGTTGCCGCCGCTGGAGTTGCCGCCGGAGCCTCGCCCCGCTCAGGACCTCGGCGCGTTCGCTGCGCGAAATGCCGGAGAAGGGTTCGGGGGTGAGGAAGCGCTTCACGGAAACGAGCCCGATGTCTCTGCGCCGGACAGCGATCCGTCGCGCGGCGCCGCTGAGCGCCTGTCCGCAGACGAAGCGCTGGAACCGACTCCGACGCCGGTGGCCCGTGGCGGAGCCATGCGCGAGCTCTTGCTCGCGAAGGCTCGCGAGGCGGATCCCGAGCGCGCGCGTCAGCTGGAGCAAGAGAGCGGAGGCGGACTCGACGAGATCGGCCGGGACTACTCGCCCCCGACCAATCCCCTGGAGCGCGAGCTCGATGAGATCGGTCTCGACGGGCCGAGCAGTCGCTCGGTGCCGGCCATCGTGCGTTCCAAGCCTGGCGTCTCGCCCGCGTGGCTGGCGGTGTTCGGCACGGGCTTTGGCGTGGCCATCGTGGCGGCGCTGATCTTCGTGATGATCCACGTCGCTCCCCGCACCATGCCTGGCGAGGTCCAGCCCGCGGCGCTCGACGTGGACGCCGGGACGACGCCCGCGCAAGTGGCGGAGGAGGCGAAGCCCGAGCGCCCCAAGCGAGTCAAGCTACCTGGCCCCTGGCGCATCAGCGACGACAAGGACAAGCCCGGGATGCGGGTCATCCAGGGCGAGATCGGGCGCGAGCCGTTCCTCAAGGCGATCCAGGATGCTGGTCTCGAGAAGGCCCAAGCCTATCGCGCACTGATCGCCCTCAAGGATCTGCGCGACCTCGACAAATGCGACAAGACCGACCGCTTCGTGGCGCTGGTCGAGCGCGGGAGCAAGCGCCTCAAGGCCTTCGAGTACATCGTCAGCAAGGAAGAGGTCTACCAGGCGAAGGAGGACGACGCGGGTCTCCTGCGCGGTGACAAACTGGACCTCAAGGTCGACCGCGGCCAAGTGAAGGGGGCGATTCGCATCACCGGTGCTGGCCTCGATGTGGACGCCAAGAACTCCGGACTCGAGCTCGGGTTGGCCAGCGTCGTCGCCAAGGCGCTGCGCGGCCAGATGTCCATCGATCAGTTCAACAAGGGCGACGTGCTGAAGGTGATCGCGCAAGAGGTCACCGTGCTGGGTGAGTTCTCGCGCTACGCGGGCGTCGAAGCGCTGGAGTATATTCCGCAGGGAAAGCCAGAGAAGACCCTGCGTATCTACTACTTCCGCGGCACGCGTTCGAAGGGCTACTTCGACGCTCAAGGTCGCTCCCCCTCCGAGGGTGGGTGGCGTCGACCGATCCCCGGCGCTCCGGTCACTTCGAGCTTCAATCCGAACCGTATGCACCCCGTGCTGCATCGGCGTATGCCGCACACGGGCACCGATTTCGGGGCGGCCTCAGGGACACCGATTCACGCCAGCTCGTAT
>JAGQIY010001080.1 GCA_020430865.1 Myxococcales bacterium | reverse complement strand
GCTCTTGCTTCTGGTAGCCCTCCTTCTGGAAGTTGACGCGATCGCTGTCCAGGAACACGGCGCAGCCATAGCTGAACTTGGGGGCGAGCTCGGCCTGGAAGGCGACGTCGGCGTACTCGGTGACTGGCAGTCCGAACTGGTCCGCCATGGCCTGCAGCAGCATGCCGTTGCCTGCGCTGCAGGAGTTCGACAGCTTGAAGTTCTCGATGTCACCGTTCTTCATGAACAGCACCTTGATGTCCTGCCCACCGATGTCGCAGATCACGTCCACGTCACCGAAGAAGTGGACGGCGCTCATCATGTGAGCCACGGTCTCGACGATGTTCACGTCCGCGAGCACTGTCTCCTCGAGGACATCCGCGGCGTAGCCCGTGGCGCCGAAGCCGAGCACCTCGAGACGTGCGCCCTGGCCCTCGACCTGATCGCGCAGGCTCGTCAGCAGCTCCTTCGTGTCGAGGATCGGGTTGCCCTTGGAGAGCTGATACGCCTTGGCCAAGATCTCGCCGTCTTCGCCGACGAGCACCGCCTTGCTGGAGGTCGAGCCTCCGTCGAGTCCGATCACGGCGCGCACGGTCTGTTCAGCTTCGAACTTCGCGGGCACGAACTTCGGGATCTTGTAGGTATCGACGAAGGTCGCCGTCTCGCTCTGATCAGCGCTGAGGGGTGGTCCCGCTTGCTCACCGAGTCGCTCGCGGCGGCCGTGGGTGATGAAGGTGCGTAGTGCGTCGAGGCCACGGAAGCGGCCGATGTCGCTCTGGTCGGTGCCGACCTCTGCCTTGCCGAAGGCGGCAGCGCCAAACGCCGCGTAGAGCTCTGCGTTCTTCGGCACGAAGATCAGCTCTTCGATGGCTACGTCCTTCGGGAACTCATAGCCTCGGTCGCGCCACGTCTCCGGGATGCGCTGGCGCCAGCAGTCCTGGAGGAAGGGCAGGTAGGTGTTCGGACCTCCAAGCAGCAGCACGCGATCCTTGAGGGTGTTTCCGCGGGTCAACACGCTCAGGTTCTGCATCACGATGGCATCTGCCAGGGAGTTGAGCACCTCGTCCTTGGGGATGCCGGCCTTGACCAAGTTGACGATGTCGGTCTCGGCGAACACGCCACACTTGGCCGCGACGTGGTGCAGCTTCTCGTCGTCGAAGCGCAGCTGGTTCGCGAAGCCAGGCTCCGCGTGCACCTTGATCATGCACTTGTCGATGGTCGCGCCGGTTCCCGAGGCGCACTTGTCGTTCATCGACGCCATCGCCGTCTTCTGGCCAGTGTTCTTGTCGACCTTGAAGATGATGATCTTCGCGTCCTGCCCACCCAGCTCGATCACGGAGTTGACGTCGGGATGGAGCTTCTCCACTGCGAGGGTGACGGCGTTGACCTCCTGCACGAACTTCGCACCCGTGGGGGCAGCGATGGGCGACGAACCGGACCCGGTGCAGAACATGCGCCAGCCATCGCTCGGCTGATCGGGGAACGCAGCGAGGATCGCCTCGAGCAGCTCCAGCACCTTCTCGGGCTGCTTGGTGTGGTGGCGCTGGTAGTCGCTCCACAAGATCTCTTCGCTGCTCGGGTCGATGACCACTGCCTTCACAGTGG
>JAGQIY010001079.1 GCA_020430865.1 Myxococcales bacterium | reverse complement strand
GTTGCCGCCGATCGAAATGGACTGGCTGCCGCCGACCTTCGAGGACAGGTTCGCGCCCACGTTCAGCGACTGGTTTCCGCCGACCGACGCGCTGTCGTTCACGCCAGTTTCACTCGAGACGTTCTTGGTGACGTTGTGCTCCTCGTCTACCCCGACCTCCTCGATGAAGTCGTGCTCGGTGGTGATGTTGAGGTCCTTCTGGGCATGGATGTTGAAGCCCTGACTGCCGCCGGTGTCGCAGGCGCCGAGCAGGTTGTGTCCAGCGCCAGCGGGTGAGGACATGCTCTTCAACGAACCCGACGCCTTGGCCGCCGGGAGTCCCTCCGGGGGCTGGTTCTCGGCGTTGTAGACCTTGCCCAGCATCAACGGACGATCCGGGTCACCGTCCAGGAACGCGATGGACACTTCCCAGTTGACGCGAGGCAAGATCATCGAGCCGCCCAGCGGAGCCTGGTTGGTGCGTATCCAGCAGCTCGAGTTCTCGTCTTGCTGGCCCACCCGATCCCAGTAGAACCGAACCTTGATGCGGCCATACTCGTCCACGCAGATCGTCTGGTCCTGGTCGTCGTGACCCGTGACGATGGCCGTCTGGATGCCGTGGATCCGCACTCGCTTGGCACGTCGCGGCGCTGCGAAGGGCGCCCCCTCCGGAATGGCTCGGAACTCGTTCTTGCAGGCGACGTCCTCGCTGCCGTCCTTCGCCTTCTGGTAGCCCCAGGACACCAGGCGAGTGGGCACGAAGGTTCCATTGAGGTCCCCCTCTTCGGCGCCGTCCACCACGAACGGCGCGCCGACCCGCAGATCGATCGCCTCCGAGGTGCCACTCAGGACATCCGCGTCATGCCGCAACTCCCGCATCCGCGCGGCGGCGAGCAAGGAGCCCTCGGAGCCTTCGGTGAATCCGCCGGGATATTCGAAGAACGGCATGCGCCAAGCTTCGATCTGAGGCAGTCCGGCGTCTGGCAAGGCAGCAGGAGCCTTGAAGTCATAGTCGAGCAGCTGGATCGAGCCGACCCGCAAACTGCGCGTTCGCGTCAACCCTTGAGCCGTGACCGCCGTTTCCGCGCCCGCCGCCATCACCGCGATCTCGACCTGGGGGGCGTCTAGCAGCACGAACCCTTCCGGATTGTCGGAGACGATCAGCCTGTGCTGGTCTTCAGCATGCTCGAAGAAGTAGAACAGACCAGCTTGTTCGAAGAGCCGCGAAACGAAGTTCAGCTCCGACTCGCGATACTGGACGATGAACTCCTTCGCGGGGTAGGTGCCAGTGACGTCCCACTGCACTCGATCCCCGAAGCCGGCTTCGCCGAAGATCGTGGTGACGACGTCGACGATGCTCTCGTCCTGGAAGATGCGACAGTTCTCGCGGTGAGCGAGCGACTGCAGGGAAGGCATCAGCCGGATCTCGAAGATGAAGTTCTCGGCTTGCATGCGGATGAAGCGCGCTCGCTCGACGATGCCGTGATAGAACCGGGTCTGCCCCTGTTCGTTGATCACCGTCAGGACAGCGGAGCTG
>JAGQIY010001078.1 GCA_020430865.1 Myxococcales bacterium | reverse complement strand
TACCCGGCATGCGGCTGGCGGCGGTGGCGGAACGCGCGGAGAGTTCGGTGGGCAACCTCTACAAGTACTTCGCGAACAAGCAGGAGCTGTTCGCGCTCGCGATCCCCGAGCAGTGGGTCGTCGAGGTCCGGCAGCGCCTGGAGGCGCGAATCGCGGCGCTGGGCACGGCGCGAGACGCGTTCGAGCTGGCTCCGGATCACCCCTACCTGGAGGCCTCGGCTGAGCTCCACGCCTTCACCGTACGCCACCGAGACGCGTTGCGCTTCCTGCTGCTGCGCGCCACTGACAGTCCCTATGCGGAGTTCCGGGCCACCCTGAGTGAGGACCTGACCCGCTGCGCCGTCGACTATGCGCGCCGCGCTCACCCCGCGTATCGGCACACATCGCTGATGCAGCGGGCGCTGGTCAGGATCTATCGCCACTACCTCGAGAGCCTCGGAGAGCTACTCGAGGCGGAGCCAAGCGCGCGCCGCCTGGAGGGCGCTATCGCCGTGCTGGTGCGCTACCACCTGAGCGGCCTCTCCGCGCTGTTCTCCGCCCAAGCCGAGGAGATGGAAACATGAAGACCGATCTCGCGCGACTGCCGTCCGCGCGTCTCTTGGAACGCCTGATCCAGTCCCCGGATCTGGTTGAACGAGTGCAGCGCCTCCCGCCCGAGGATTTTTCCGCGCTGATACGTCGGGTGGGCGTCGAGGACGCAGGTGAGCTGATCGCACTCGGTACGACCGAGCAGCTCACTCGCGCGTTCGACGAGGACCTGTTCACGGCGGAGGGCGCGGGGGAGCGCGAGCGCTTCGACGCTCAGCGTTTCGCCACCTGGCTCGAGGTCTTGCTCGAGGCTGGAGATGGCGCAGCAGCCAGCCGCTTGACCGAGCTCTCCGAGGACTTCGTCGTGCATGCTCTGCTCAGCGCCCTCGTGGTGCTGGACGATGACGCCCTGCGCGAGCGCATGGACCTGGCTGATAGCGACGCCGAGCTTGCCGACAAGGTGCTGGAGAGCGCCCTCAGCGAGCAGCTCGACGGCTACTTGCTGGTGGGGCGAGGGGAGCCGGGATGGGACGCGTGGCTGAGCGTGATCCTGGCTCTGGACCGAGACAATCGTGCGTTCCTCGAGCGCATCCTCGATCGAGCCGCCGCCGCCTGCGCGGGCTACCTGGAGGATCTCGACGACCTCTGCGAGGCGCTCACAGCCGCGGAGTCCCTGGCGGAGGATGTCGAAGGCGAACGTGAGGAGCGCCGTGCCGCGCTCGGCTACGTCGAGCCCCGCACAGCGTCGGGCTTTCTCGCGCTGGCGGCGCGACCCCTTCAAGGGTCCCTCTCGAGCCACGAACGTGACGCGACCACCAAGGCCTACTTTCGCGATCTCGCGACCGACGATCAGTTCCAGGCGTCCAGGTCGTTGTCGCGGGGAAATGTTCGAGGTGAAGAGCGCATGCTCGCGGCGCCGCTGGGCGACGAGGCGCTGCTGGGCGACGAGGCGCTGCTGGGCGACGCCAGCACCCCTGGCGGGACCGGCCCGCGCGCTGGGTTCAGCACCGATGTCGCGGCTGACTCGGAGGCTGCGCCTCCACTTCAGGAGGCGTTCGCAGCGTTGGCCGCCTCGCGGCCCTCGGTGTTCGGCGAGCGCATGGGGGAGCTGGCCTATCTGGCGAACGTGCTGGTCGCCGGTGCGCACGCCGAGGCGGGGCGTTCGAGCCCCACGGAGGCGGCCTCCGCGGCGCTGGCGACCGTCGGCTTGGGGGTGTTGCTCGAGCTCGGGGTCTCCACTGCGTCGCGAGCCCTCACCCCCGACGAGCTGGCCCATGTTCTGGAAAAATTCTCTGCGGATTTGTTGTTTCGGCGCGCGGCGGGCGCTCTCGTCGCGGCCGGCGTCTCCCCCGCCAGGCGCCCAACGGTCTCCTCGCTGGACGCGCTGCCAGCGGCGTGGCGGCGAGTCGCTGCTTCTGGCTGAGTCCCAGCGCAGCTGGACGATTCTGCGCTTTTTCGCCTTGCAGCCGGGGCGGCGCCGGGACTGACTCCGAGGTCCGCATGGCGGAGAAGGACCCTGACGTTGCCCACGAGGTGTTGCGCTCGATCCGACAGATCGTGCGCCGCATCTCCGAACACTCGAAGTACCTCTCGAGCGAGGCCGGACTCACCGTGCCGCAGTTGATGTGTCTGAAGGCGATCGGCGAAATCGACGAACGAGAGCGCGACGCGGAGATCACCGTGGCCATGGTGGGCAAATCGGTGACCCTCTCGGCGGCGACCGTTTCTCGTATCGTGGACCGCCTGGTCACGGCTGGCCTGGTGGCGCGTGAACGGCGCGCGGTGGATCGACGCAAGGTCTGCCTATCGCTGACGGCCGCGGGTCTGGAGCGCTACCAGACGCTCCCCACGCCGCTGCAAGAGACGTTCGTTGCGCGCTTCAAGGCCCTCGAGCCAGGGGAACGCGATCATCTGCTCAGCGCGCTGCGCCGCATCAGTTCGCTGATGGACGCGACCGATCTCGACGCGGCGCCCCTGTTGGTGCTCGGCGAGGACATCAAGCAGGCCGACGGCGAGGGCTAGCAGCGACGATCGGTTCGAGGCTGGCTGAGCGCGGGGCGACCCCCACGAAGCTCATGCCTTGCGGAAACGAAAGATGCCCCAGCTCAGGTAGCCGCGTTCCCCGCCGTCGACCCAGCGCTGCAGACCGGCCTTCATGCGCTCGATGTAGTCGGGCGCGATCTTGCCTCGGAGCTGGTCCGCGCGCTTCACGGTCTCCTGGAGCACACGCCCGTAATGCGTGGAGAGCTGGTGAGTCAGCTCTTCGAAGCCGACCTCGCTGAGGCCGTTCGCCTTCGCGGCCTCGCGGTAGAACTTGGGAGAGCCGAGACTCGCCAAGTGGATCCGATCGAGGATTGGCTGGAGCACCCCGTCGGGGCAGCTGTCCGAAGCCATCGGATCGGTGAAGATGAACTGGCCACCGGCGCGTAGCACTCGCGCGACCTCCTGGATCACGGCGCTGCGGTTGCCGCTGTGCAAGATCGCGTCTTGCGACCACACGACGTCGAAGCTTTCGTCAGGGAAGGGGAGCTTCTCGAAGCTGCCGTCGATCACCTCGATCTTGTCCGCGAGGCCCTGCTCTTGGTTGAGCTTGCGGGCGCGCTGGTTCTCCACCTCCGCCAGGTTCAACGCCGTGACGCGACAGCCGTAGGTCTTCGCGAGGTAGCGGGCAGCACCGCCGTAACCCGAGCCGATGTCGAGCACCTTCGAGTGGGTGTCGAGGCCCTCGATCTGGGAGGCCATGTGCGCGACGGTGCGTCGGCTGGCGTCGAAGATGGCGTCTTCAGCGCCTTCGTAGAGGCCGATATGGATGTCCTCTCCCCCCCAAATCGAGGAGTAGAAGGAGTCGGCATCTTCGCTGTTGTAGTAGTCCCGGGCGGTATCCACCGCGCCTGTGGTCTGGCTCATTCAGCCTCCTTCGTCGTGCGGTAGCGCTTCTCGGCGACGTGAATGAAGAAGTCGGGCTGCTCTTCCCGGTGGGTCTCCTGGAAGTCGCCGTACGTCTCCACCGACTGAAAGCCGACCTCGCCCAGAAGCCGCTGCATGTAGGCCTTGCGCAGAGGGAACATGTTCAGGTGGAACTTGGATCCGTCAGGAAACCCATAGTCGAAGCGCGCGAGGCCTTCGTCTACGTGGCTGGGTTTCACCGAGACTTCGTCGCCGCAGTAGTAGTACGTGTGCTTGCTCGAGTACCCGGCGTCGAGGATGGTGTCGTAGTTGCGTTGATCGAGGATCAGGATCCCGTCGTGGCGCAGGGCCGCGTAGAACTCTGCGAGCGCCTTGCGTCGGTCGTTCTCCGAGAACAGGTGCGTGAACGAGTTGCCGAGGCAGACGACCGCGTCGAACTTGCCGTGGATGTCGCGGTTCAGCCAGCGCCAGTCGGCTTGTACCGTGCGCAGGACGTGGCCGCGCCGCCGCGCGTTCTCGAAGGCCTTGAAGAGCATCGCGGCGCTGCCGTCCGCGCTCACCACGTCGAAGCCGGCCTCGATCAACCTGACCGAGTGGAAGCCAGTGCCCGTCGCGACGTCCAAGATCTTCTTCGCACCACGCTGCTTGAGGTGGTTGATGAAGAAGGCGCCCTCGGACTCGGAGCGGGCGTCCCAGTCGATCAGCTCATCCCACTTGTCGACGAAGGAGTGGATGTACTCCTCGTGATAGTGGTTGGTCTCTCGTACCGAGAGGGGCTGATCCCCGAAGTCTTGAACTGCCCCCCCGCGCGAACTACCCGCTTCGATCTTGCTCGACACCAAACGATACTCCTTCTCCCGCACCTGCTGCGCGGAGTCAGGGCGGATGCTTAGTTGCGCAATGATTGCAGCAGCAACCATTTGCTGGGCAACGTTGATAACGGCTTCCGGCCTGTCTCGCAAGCTCAGCACCCGATTCCTGTCGCACTGTGTCGAGCTTCGTGGGCTAAGTTGGCATACCGATACGTTTCTGAGACAAGCTCGAAACCTTTGCCGGCCCATCGGCCGGATCGCCGGCGCGTGCCGACGCGGCGTGGCGCTTCGAGCTCGGCCTCGGCCGCTGGCCTAACCGCGCGGATTCAGGAGGGACAATGCTGGAGTTCTTGCTCAAGCTGCTCGACACCGATGATTTCCCGGCACGCTGGCACTGTGGTCGCTGGACGGAAGGCCATGGCTGGCTGCATATCCTCTCGGATCTGAGCATCTTCGCGGCCTACATGGCGATCCCCAGCGTGCTCGCGGTCTTCGTGGTCAAGCGCAAGGACATCCCGTTTCCGCGCATCTTCTGGCTGTTCGTCGGTTTCATCGCCTCGTGCGGAACGGTGCACCTGATCGAGGCGATCATCTTCTGGCACCCGATCTATCGCTTGGACGGCGTGGTGAAGCTGTTCACGGCCGTGATCTCCTGGGGCACCGTCATCGCGCTGATCCCGGTCGTTCCCCGGGCGCTCAGCTTGCGCACACCCGAGAGTCTGGAGCGGGAGGTCGCAGCGAGGACTCGCGAGCTTGCTGACGCCAAAGCCAAGCTGGAGGCGGTGCTCTCGAGCCTCGGCGCGGGCGTCGTGGTCGTCGACCCGCAGGGGCGCGTGGCGATGGCGAACGCCGCGAGTCGCGCGTTGCTCGGTGAGGACGTCGTGGGTAGTGCCGTAGGGAACTGGGCGACGGACTACGCCCTGAGAAGACCCGAGGACGGTGCGCGCCTGGACGCCGAGCGGACGGCGCTGTTCGATGCGCTGGAGGTCGAGCGGGGACAGGCGGACCGGGACTTGCTGGTGCGTCCCAAGGGTCGCGAGGAGGACGCGACCTTCACGATCGCCGCGCGTCCCATCGTTGGCGAAGGCCAGCAAGGCACCGTGATGGTGTTCAGTGACGTCACCGAGCGTCGCCGCGTGGAGGCGGAGCTACAGCGAACGAATCAGGAGCTCCAGCGTTCGAACGCCGATCTGGAGCGCTTCGCATATGTGGCCTCTCACGATCTGCAGGAACCCCTGAGGATGGTGGCGATGTACAGCGAGCTCCTCGCCAAGCGTTATCGCGGTCAGCTCGATGAGAAGGCAGACAAGTACATCGCCTACGCGGTCGATGGGGCCCAGCGTATGCGCCGTCTGATCGACGATCTGTTGCTCTATTCGCGAGTTCAATCCGACGCGAAGCCAAGCGTGCCCACCGACCTGAACGCGATCGTGTCGGAGGCCAGCGAGTTGCTGGCGGCCGCGATCGAGGCCAGCGGCGCTCGCGTGGAGTGTGATGAGTTGCCGACCCTCGCCGGGGATGCCGCCCAGTTGCGGCAGGTGTTCACGAACCTGATCGGAAACGCCATCAAGTACGTGGCGCCCGGGACGACGCCGCGCGTGAAGGTGCACGCGGAGCAGCGTCCAGGCGAATGGGTGATCTCGGTGGCTGACAACGGCATCGGGGTGGAGGCCAGGCACGCCGAGCGGATCTTCGAGATCTTCCAGCGCTTGCACGGCCGCGAGGCGTACCCCGGAACGGGCATCGGACTGGCGATCGTCAAGCGTGTGGTCGAGCGCCATGGAGGAAGGGTTTGGCTCGAGTCGGTGCCGGGGGAGGGCTCGACCTTCTTCATTGCGCTGCCGCGAGGCTGAGCGGGCTTGTGTTCCGCTCGTGGGGGCGCAAGGTTATCGCTCGATGGACGACAGCGACGACGCGCTCCTGCAAGCCGCCAAATCCGGTGACGCTGCCGCCCTCGAGGCGCTGCTCGCCCGCTACCAGAACCAGGTTTACCGGTTCGGGATGCGCATGTGCCGTGATCCAGAGGACGCGAAGGACGTCCTGCAGGATACCCTGATCGCCACAGCGCGCGGTGTTCGCGACTTCCGCGGCGCCTCATCCATCTCGACTTGGCTCTACAGCATCGCACGCAGCTTCTGCATCAAGAAGCGTCGGCGCTCCAAGTTCGCACCCGAGGTGGAGCGCTCCCTGGACACCGAGGTCGGAGAGCAGGTGATCGCCATGGCCGATGGGGGCAGGCTGCCCGAGGACGCCGTCGCCGGAAAGCAGATCCAGGAAGCGCTGGAGCGGGCCATCGGGAGCCTCGAGCCGATGTATCGCGAGGTCCTGGTGTTGCGCGACGTCGAGGGACTGAGCGCACAGGAGGTCGCGGAGGTACTCGACATCTCGGTGCAGGCGGTGAAGAGCCGCCTGCATCGAGCAAGAATTGCCGTGCGGAATCAGATGCTGCCGCTGTTGAACGAGCAGCCGAGCGACTCCGCCGGGCCGAGCTGCCCCGATGTGCTGCAGCTGTTCTCTCAGCACCTCGAGGACGAGATCAGCCGCGAGACCTGCGAGCGCATGGAGCGTCATCTGGAAAACTGCGCGCACTGCCGGACGACCTGCGAAAGCCTGAAGCAGAGTCTGGCCATGTGCCGTACCGCTGCCCCGAACGTTCCCGTGCCCGAGGACGTTCAGCGCCTGGTGCGGGTCGCGCTGAAGCAGGCGTTGGCCAGCGGCTGAGCGGCTGCTTGGAGCCCCGAACCCTTTTGATGCGGTGCGGCTCTCACCCCCAGGAAACGCAGCAAGCGCCGCTCGGTCCCAGCCGGGACCGCAGGCGGATCGAGGACGGAGGCCACATGGCGACAATCAAGGTAACCGAGCAAAACTTCGACGAAACCGTGAAGGAAGGGATCGTGCTCTTGGACTTCTGGGCCGAGTGGTGCGGACCCTGTCGCATGTTCGCCCCGGTGTTCGAGTCGGCGTCGGAGCGCCATCCTGACGTCAAGTTCGGCAAGATTGACACGGAGGCGGAGCGCGGACTGGCAGCGGCGTTTCAGATCCGGGCGATCCCCACGCTGATGGTGCTGCGTGACGGGGTGTTGCTGGCGAACCAGCCCGGCATGGTGCCCGCTGGAGCCCTCGACAAGCTCATCGCCAAGGTCAAGGAGCTCGACATGGACGAGGTGCGGCGTAGCCTCGACGAGCAGCAGCCAGCG
>JAGQIY010001077.1 GCA_020430865.1 Myxococcales bacterium | reverse complement strand
GCTCGGCCAGGGCTCCGGGCCATGGGTGGCCAGCGCCCGGCCGGCGATCCGGCCGCGTGCCAGGACCCACGCCCGCGCGTCCTCTTCGTACTCCGGCATGCCCATCTCGCGAGCCAGTTCGACCACCGGATCGTCGGTGCCGTCCATCAGGGTCGGCCCGGCCGGCCAGATGGGCGCGTCGACCATGCCCGCGATGCGTCGGAGCACGCCGCTCACGCGCTGATGGACGGTCTCGTCGTCGAGCGGCTGGATGCCGAGCGCGTCTTCGAAGTCCGCCAGCCCCTTCAGAGCGACCGTCCCCCCGGTGACCGCGATGCGGATCCGTCGGATGTACTCGTCGTACTCCTCGTCAGCACCCTGCTCGACCTGCGCTCGGCCAGCCATCGCATCGATGATGTTGCTCTGGGCGTTGGCGCCGCGACTCAGGGTTCGCGCCTCCTGGATCAGTCCCCAGGAGAACGCCACCACGTCCTCGGCGCTGGCCCGCACCCGATGGTCCAGTGCGCGGGCCAATTCGTCGAGGTTGAGGGAGATGCGCCGAAACTGATCGGAACTGGGCAGCGCGAGTCCAGCGCACCCCCTATGGGCTGGACCAGCCCCTGGGGGGCACTCGCCGGTCTCAGCTTGCGGGCCAAGGCCATGGTGCAACGCATCGTCGTGGTCGACCCACCCGCCACAGAGGACGCACATCAGCGGCGAAAGCCCCTGGGCCTCCATCTCCATGCGGATGAGTTCATGACTCCGAATCTTCGACTGGAGAGCGCCGAGCATCTCCATCAGTTCGGCTCGCGACTCGTCCACCGTCAGATCCAGCATCAGGTCGTCGGCCCTCGGCGCCAGGTGCTCGCTGACGAAGCGGTTCAGGATCTCCCACGCGACGCGACCCTTCACACCCTCCTCGACCGCCTCGCCGAACAGCGCGTTGAGGTCGTACGCAGCGGTGTCGGGTTCACCGCCGACCGCCTCGACCAGCTTGGCGATGTGCCCTCGAACGGTGTCTGCGTGCAGCTTCGCGCCGAGAGCCACGTTGCCGAGACGGTGGTCGCTGCAAGTGAGGCTGGCGCTGCCGTCCCGCGCCGTGACACGCACCCCCGTCTGGACGGAGTGGACTTCGAAGCCCATGCCTTCGAGGGTGGCGCGCGCTCCATCGAATGGCGCCGCCTCGCTGTCGGCTGCGCGCTGGTGATGGATGCCGAGGAGCACCGCCGCGACATCCCAGCGAGAACAGTCGACGTTCACACCGCCCTGAGACAGCCGGATGGTGGCGCCTGCCTCTCGCCACCCGATGCCGAGATCGCACGCGGTCATCCGAGCAGCGACCAGATCCGAGTTGGCCGAGTCGGGTCGACGGACTTCCGAGCACTCGCTCAGCGCCGTGTCGTGCGCGCCGATGTCCCGCTTCAGCGTCTCCCACGCCTCCTCGACCTTGGCCCGCCAGCTCTCGTCGGTCACCTCGCACTCGGAGATGCCGGCCTGGGAGAGCGCCCACGCCCGGACTTCGGCCGCCTCGTCGCGGTAGCGGTCGATCTGCTGCTGGGCATCCGACACCTGCTCGGCCCAGTCCTGTGCCTTCTCCCTCCAGACCCGCAGCGATTCCGTGGCGGAGCCCACCTGACGCCGCAGCCGCGCCACCTCGTCGAACACCGCCTTGGTGATGCTCGCCGGGTCGTGGGCGTCGTAGCCCGTCACCCCCACCTGTCGGGCGAGGCGATTCAGCTCGCTCAGGCCACCCTGGCGGTGAATCAAGCCGCGCAACATGCCATTCATCCGTCCTCTCCTGTGTCTCGCACGTCCCGCGTCCAGGGAGTGCAGTATTCGTCCGCTGGGGCGTCCCAGCACTTCACCTGCGCCCGGCCCTCCACCTGGAGAGTCGGGCTCCCGATCTGGACATTGCCGTAGATGTCCATCCAGATCCGCGCGATCTCCTCGCCGTCGATGCCAGACAGCAACCCGGAGCAGTCGGCCTCACCCCGGCTCACCGCTGACGCGCTACACCCAACCGCCTCCCATGTGAGGTTGCCCGACCGGATGGTGATGGCTGGCACCGATCCGGCGTCGATGTAGACCCACCCCGGCCATCGGTTTCCACGCCAGTTCAGCGCAGCGTTGCCCGACATGGACGGGCGTGGCGGGCTTGGTCGCGGTTCATCGGTGGTTCCAGAACACCCCCAAAGGAGTGACATGCAGAGGATGGCGCGATTGATCATGAGCCCAGAAGTAGCGCGGGAGCGCATCCGTGATCAAGGGCCTTGATCACGGATGCGAGCGGCCCTGTTGTTCAGAGGCAGGCGGGGCTGGCGCCAGGAGCCCGGCAGCAGTTGATCGCGCTGCTCGCTTCGAGCGCGCAGCGGTTGGACCGGTCGACGTCGCTGTCGACCACCGCCCACACGATGCAGAGCGAGTACTCGGTCATGGCTGCCGCCATGCACTCCCAGAGATCGTCGCAGGCGTTGGCTGGCGCGCGGTCCGCGGGACGCTCGAGCGGGATGGGGCGAGGCACGGGCTGCCTGGGCAACTGCGCCATGGGGACCGCGAAGAGGAGCAAGAGGTTGAGCATGGGTTCTCTCAGAGCAGGTTGAGGCCAGCGCCAGGCCGGCCGATGTTGACGACGACACGGATCGAGCCGTCGAGCGCCACTGGGAAGTCGTGCGTGGCGCTGGCGACGTGCCAGTTGCCCTCCTGCCACGGCTCGCCTTTGCCGGCAACTCCGCTCGTCTGGAGCAGCGACACGGAGAGATCGATGGCCTGCCCCGCCTTGTGCCACGCCTGATCGCCCTGCGTCGCCACCCGGACACGCCCGTCGGGGAGGATGTCCTTGACGATGCCCACGGGCTCTTCTTCGGCGTCGGTCCAGAGCTCGACTTCACCCGTACCGAGAAGGCGGACGGCGCAGTTGGCCCAGTTGGCGGGATCGGCATTGGGGGTTCTGATCATCATGGTCAGTACTCCTGTTCAGCCCAGTGGGACGCCATAAACTGTGACGTCGTATGTGGCGGCGTTGGAACCGTCCTTGTTGTAGACGGTGGCTCGGATCAGGCCAGTGCCATCCTCGTTGCGGTAAGTCAACGAGAGCCCTCGGATGAACTCGGCCCCGATCTCGATTCGGGTGCCATACTCGGGCCCAGGGTC
>JAGQIY010001076.1 GCA_020430865.1 Myxococcales bacterium | reverse complement strand
ATCGGAGCTGGCCTGTTCGGCTTCATGATCAACCCCCCCGTCGCGCTGTATTTCATGCAGGGCCTCAACACGACGCCAGTGCACGGGCACGCCGCCTTGTTCGGCGTCTACGGCATGCTCGGACTCGCGCTCATGTTGTTCTGCGTGCGATCCGCCGCACCCGATCGCCTTTGGAACGAGCGACCCCTCAAGATTTCCTTCTGGCTGATGAACGTCGGCTTGTTCTCGATGGTGGTGTTCAGTTTGTTACCCGTCGGTCTGCTTCAGACGAGTGCGTCGGTGAACGTGGGCTACTGGTACGCGCGAAGTCCAGAGTTCCTACAAACCCCACTCATGAACGGCCTGCGCTGGGCACGCGTGTTTGGGGACACGCTGTTCGGCCTCGGAGCAGTAGCATTCGTTGTGTTCTCGATCGGTCTCTTGCGAAAGCCCATCACGCGCGCGGTCGAGACCGCGCCTGCGGAGTGAGTCATGAGGCGGGGGCCAAGCAGGAAAACGCGGCGTTGCGTGCCCGACAGCTGGACGTTGCCGAGTCAGTGCGGAAGACTTGCTCCGTGCAGTCAACCAATCTGCTCCCTTGCAGCGTATGCGGCATGCTGCCCATCGTCCCGCGCGCGCACGGAGGGGGCGACGTGATCGCTCGCAGCTGTGCGATCCAAAGTCTCTTCAAGCGAGTCTCCAGATTCGCGCGCACGGAAGCGCCTGTCGTGGTTTACGGAGAGACGGGGACTGGCAAGGAAGTGGTGGCTCGCGTCCTACACGCCAACTCGTCGCGGGCGGACAACCCCTTCGTAGCGATCAACGTCGCCGCGCTGCCCGCGGACCTCTTGGAATCAGAGATCTTCGGGCACGGAAAGGGCGCTTTCACTGGCGCATCCGTGGTCAAGCAGGGGCTATTCGAGGTCGCGCACAAAGGGACGATTTTTCTCGATGAAATCGGTGAATTGCCCCTAACAATGCAGGCCAAGTTCCTGCGCGTTCTCCAGGATGGAGAGATGCGCCGTGTCGGAGAGACGCAGGCCTTCGCTGTTGACGTACGTGTCGTGTGCGCGACACATCGAGACCTCGCCGCGCTCGTTGCCAGCGGGAAATTCCGCGAGGATTTGTACTATCGACTCAACGTGCTAGCAGTCGAGGTTCCGCCACTCAGAGACCGAGAGGCAGACATCCTTCCTTTGGCAGAGCACTTCCTCTCCTTGGAACGCTCGGAGAGCCCAGGCTTCACGGAGCAAGCAGAGAAGTGCCTCCTTGCATACTCCTGGCCCGGCAACGTCCGCGAACTTCAGAACGCGGTGAAGCACGGTGCCGCGCTGGCTGCGGGAGCCAAGATCGACGCTGAAGACCTGCCTGATCCAGTCCGGCTCAATCGTCAGTCCAACGCGAGCGTGGCGCTGGACCTGCGTTCCCTGGCGGAAGTGGAGAAGGAGCATATCCTCCGCGTGCTGACGGCGTGCGGTGGCAGCCAGAGCGACGCGGCCAAGATCCTAGGTGTTGCGCGCAACACGCTGTGGCGGAAGCTGAAGGATCTTGGGGACTAGCTCCGCCCCCGGAGACCGTGCGCTCGGGCCCGACTTTGCGGCGTGCCCAGCGGTGAGCGGCTCTTGGATAACACCGGAAGGTAGCGAGATCGCGCGGCGTTGATTGGGAGCCAGCGCGCTTCCGCATTCGGCAAGTCGACCTCCTCGTAGATCGCACCGACCGGGCACACCGGCAAACATGCACCACAGTCGATGCACATCACGGGATCGATGTAGACCATTCGTGAATCAGCGTGAAAACAGTT
>JAGQIY010001075.1 GCA_020430865.1 Myxococcales bacterium | reverse complement strand
GGGTTGAGGATGTCCTGCTCGCCCTTGGTGATGTTGTACTTGAGGCCCAGGGCGCCACGCACCAGCTCGTTGGCCGGCGCCTTGTGCACACCGCGCTCCCCATCCGACCGCGCGTAGATGCCGGCCATGTAGCCGCTCGGCGGCTGGAAGACGTTGCCCTTGTAGGGGTCGTAGACCTCGAGCCAGGGGAAGTAGTAGGCGCCGTACTTCGAGTCGCGCGGCTTGCCGAGCTTGTCGACGCCGCCCTTCTCGATGACCTCCGGCGGGTCGAGGATGGCGAACCGGTAGCGCATGTTCTCGCAGTGGCTGAGCACCGCGTCGTGGATGACCGGGTCGGTCTGGCCGGGCGCGCAGACGATGTTGATCTCGTCCACGTCCTCGAAGGCCTTCAGCCCGGTGCGGGTCCCCGGACCGTTGTCCGTGCCGATGTACAGTCCGGCCTTGCCCGCCTTCTTGTCGCCCTCAGCAGCGCCGACGTTCAGCACGAAGCACTTGCCGCCGCCGTTGTTGAAGAAGCCGTACACGGCGTGCGCCAGGTACTCGCTGTGCTGGAAGTCACCGAACGCCTTCGTGAACTGACTCCAGTTCGTGCAGAGGATCGGCTGGTTGACGGGACCCACGGAGGTCTCGCCAATGAAGCCGGCCGTGCTGGTTCCAACCATCTCGAGGGGCTTGGATCCGCGATCCACTTCCTCGACGTACACACCAGGGGACAGGTAGCTAGTAGCCATTAACGTTCCTCCTGCAGGGTCTCGGGAATCCCACCCGTCTTGCCCCTCCATGGGGCGTATTCAGCTTGAGCGAGTCCCTGTCGAGAACCGGAGGCATGCGCCTCTCCCTGTCGCGTACCGGGTCGTTGGACCCAGGGTCTGCCGATGGATGCATGGCTGCGTTATCGGCGACCGGCAACTGCAAGATCCTTGCCAGTGACTCGCTTGACTTCTGGTGACCGTCGGTCGGACTCGATGCGGAAGCGCACGTAGTAGTAGACCGCCGGCCTCAACTCCTCGTTCATGCTGCGCCAGAAGCTCAGCACGTCGTTGTAGTCGGATTGAAGATTTGGATACATGTTGAGCTTATCGTCGGGGAAGAAGCTCTCACCGCGCAAGGCCTCCCCGGTCAGAATCGGATTTTCCAGGAAGGTCTTCACGGCGAGGCCGGTCAGGAGGTTCTCCTCGGCCGGCGAGTTGCCCCACACGCTGATGATGTAGTGGGCCAGCATGAGGATCGGGGCGTCCCGGTAGTACTCCACCACCCGCCCGTCCTTGGCGTAGGACGACACGAGGGTCTGGGTGCGCTCCCGGTACCGCTGGTCGAAGCCGAGGTGATACATGTAGCAGTTCACCGTCGGCAGGTTCTTGATGTTGTCCTTCTTCGGCTTGTCCGTAGAGATGTTCACCGTGGTGAACCCAGCCGCCTTGAAGGACTCCTCCAGCAACGACTTGAGCGTCTCGCCGATGTCCTTGATGACCTCGAACTGGCTCATGCAGGAGCAACTCCGACCGACACGATCCGGTTGACCGCCCTGCCCCGCGGGTGTGGCGCGGGAAGCGGCTTCTGGCTGATCGAGCCCGAGGACGGTAGCACGCCGGTTTTCTGGGTGTCAAACGCACCCAAGGCGCCGGAATCACACGGCTTCATCGCGCGCCAGCGCGAGCGGGACGCGCCGACGGGTTCGCTCGACGGTGGCGGCCATCGGCGGGGGCGGGGGTACCGGTGACCCGGTGACGGCTGACCCCAGCTACGGTCCGATGACCCCAGT
>JAGQIY010000112.1 GCA_020430865.1 Myxococcales bacterium | reverse complement strand
GGCGGCCCCTTCCGCCGCGCCCAGGCGATGAAGTCGCGCAGCACGGCGGCCATCGCCTTGATCTCGTCGCCGTTCACACCGCCCTGCTCGCGACCATCGACGTGCGCCCACACGCGGCGGGCTCGGAACTGGCCGAAGTCCCACCCGAGCTTCGCGTCGCGGATCTGGATGGTGTTCGCGTCGCGGAGGGCCTGCCCCTCATAGATGACCTCGCGCGAGAACGACGCGATCTCGGCGTGCATCCGGTGCTGGTAGCTGAGGCTCTCGAACCGCGCGGCGAAGTCCCCTGGCCGGGTGGCCTTCAGCCCCGCGGTGAGCGCGCTGCGCCGCTTCGCCCGGTCCACGCCGATGCCCTCCTGCAGGACCTCCAAGATGCTCGGGAGCCCGATGTCCTCGATCTCGGCGATGGGCTCCTCGATGCTGACGGCACGAGGCAGCAGGCGACGTGGGTTCGCGCGAACACGGCCCGTCTGGGCGGCACCGTGTAGGTCACCGTGCAGTCGCTCCTTCTCCCTCCGGTTGGCGCTGTGCTTCAGCTCGTGGGTGCGGGTGAGCCGCCAGGCGATCTGCTGCGCCAAGTCGTTTCGCGAGATCCAGTCGCGCTCGCACAACTCGCTCTCCCTGTAGGTCGAGACGTGCTCCCGCTTGTGATGATGCTGGAAGTCCTTGTCCTTGTAGGGCTCCGGCAACTGGCCCGCTCGACGAAGCCACCACGCCTGCCGCGTCAGCAGCACGTTGCCCTCGGCGAGGGGACCGCCAGTTCCCGAGAGATCCTCGGCGACCATCAGGTTGGCGGGCAGGAGGTCGGCCACCTCGGCGATCAGGTCGTCGCCGACCAGCACCCAATCGGCCGCCGCCAGCCGCAGCGCCTCTGCCTTGCCCGCACGGATCTGCGCCACCGTCACCACGTCCACCGGGCCGCTCGACGGGCCGCCCTTGGCGACGACCCGAACGACGGACAGGTCGGGTGCGGGCTCGGCTTCGAGCTCACGCGCGATCCACTCCAGCACGCCGGGCCGCTCGACGAGCAGCCAGCGCATCCCTGGCTGACGCAGCCGTCGCTGGATGAGCCGGAACAACAGGAGGCACGCCCGCTGGTGATCGGCCGGGAACACGGGCTTGTCGTTCTCGTCCACGAGGTCGCGGAGGTTTGCGACGATGTCGGCCCGGTCGGCGAAGGGCGGGAGCTGCCGCACGTCGCCGACGACGATCCACCTCTTCGCCATGAGCGCCGGGACCAGGAACTCCTGGATGAGCGTCTTGCTGGCCTCGTCCACGATGAGCACGTCCCAATGGGGCATCGTGGTGATCGGCCGCTCCCACACCTGCATGTCCTCGTCGCGGCCCCGGAACAGCGGGTGGTTCACGATGCCCATCGTCGTGCCGCAGGTGAGGTTGGCCGCCATGATGACGGTGCGCTCGGCCATCTCCTCCAGCTCGGCGTCCCCGTACTTGCCCATCGCCGGCTGCCGCCGCCACGCGGCGACCAGCGCGATCACCCGCTCGTCGAGCTGGGTGGCCTGAACCTTGTCGTCCACCTTGTCGAGCTTGCCGATCCGCACTGCGTCGATTGGTGACGAGGACTCCAGTAGCCGCTCCAGCACGTTGTCGATCGCGACGTGGGTGGAGGCGCAGAGGAGCACGCGCTCGCCCTTCTCGACGAGCTGCTGGACAATCTCGCAGATCGCCGTGGTCTTGCCCGAGCCCGGCGGACCTTCGAGGAAGGCGAAGTCGGGGCTGCCGAGCGCCTTCTGGACGAAGGAGCGCTGCTCGTCGGTGCCGCTGCGGGTGGCGTCGGTGAGCGCCCGCCAGCCGTCGTCGGGCAGGTAGGCAGGGTTCACGCGCGGCCAGCGCGCGTGCTGCGGGTCCTCGCACAGCCGGAGGAGCCCCTGGTGGTGCGGGAGCGGCGCGTCGGAGAGCTGCCGGAGCGCGCGCTTCTGGAGGTAGAGGTTCCGCAGGTCCACCGGCAGGTACAGGGTGGAGCCGTCCGGCGGGTAGCGGTCGAGGAGGAGCTGGTAGCGGTCCTGATCGACCTTCTTGACCTTGAACGTCGTGTCCTTACGACGGCGCTTCTCCGTCAGCACCTCGCTCACGTCGCCCTCGCAGAAGGCGGCGCGCGGGTCGAGGAACTCGTCGGCCTCCGAGGACTCGGGCGGAAGGAGCTGAATCCAGCAGCCCCGCCGCCCGGCCGATCCGACCTCGTGCCAGCGGTAGCGGACGCCGTTGTCACCCTTGAGGAGCCCGTCGGCGGGAGGCTCCTCGACGCGCAGCATCCCGCCGCTCACGTCGAAGGACGCGCCGTTGCGGTCCACCACGCGCCGCAGACCTTCCGACGCCAACAGCGCCTCGGCCTCGACCTCCTCGCCGTCCACCACGATGTCGCAGTCGCCCAGGTCACCTTCGACGAGGAGCAGCCAGTGCCGGTCGTCGGCGTCGGCGCGCGGAGGGGCGACGAGCTTCAGCGGTCGTCCCTGGAGGTCGGTAACCTCGGTGGGCGGCGGTAGCGCCGCCTCCTGCTTCACGGCGCTCTCGACCATGCACCAGAGCACGCGGTCGCTCGGAAGGAGAGGCGGCTCCGCGCGGACGAGCAACCCATCCTCGGTCTTGGTGGCAGCCTCGAAGCGAACGGCCACACCGCGCGTGGGGACGAACCCCGCCTGCGTGAGGTCGGGCGACTTGTCCGCTGGCCAGTCCGCGAGCACCACGCCGGGTAGCCGGCGAGGTACGCGCAGCAGGCTGTCTGCCGGCTCTAGCCGGACCGACACCAGGTTCCGCACGCGCTCCCACGGGAGCTGGTAGCGGGTCTGCCGCTGCTTCGCGGTGTGGATGGCCTGGCCGAGGAACCGGTTGAACGGCCGCAGCACATTCCCCGCCTGGCTCATCAACGGCGGTGCGACCTTGGGGTGACCGGCGGTCGCGTGGAAGAACAGCACCTTCACGAGCGGCCACCAGGGATGAACGGGTTGCGGGTGGTCTCCTGGCGCAGCCGAGGAGCGGCAGACTCGGGGTTCTCCTGGGGCAGCGGCTCCGGCGGCTCCCCGGCCGCGAGCCGCGCACGCACCTTCGCCCACTGGCGCAGGCTGTCGATC
>JAGQIY010001074.1 GCA_020430865.1 Myxococcales bacterium | reverse complement strand
GCGCTGGATCAGTGCCGCGCGCGAGAGACCCACCTCGTTCGCTACTTCGCTGAGGGTGAAATTGATGGGACCGCATCGCTTGAGAACGGCGGTGGCGGCCTCGAGGACCTCGTCATCGGATTTGAGCTTGGGGCGCGGCATCAGCGTTCACCTCTTGCGGAGCCAGGACGATCTGCAGTCGGAAGCTCGAGCGCGGCAAGGGGTCCGAAACGGAGGCGAAGCGTGAGCAGGGCCACGCCCCCCGCGAACCCGGCGGACACGACGAGGCCGGGGCCCGGACCAGTGACGTCGACGAGCGCACCCGCCGCGAGCATCACCGCCGGCGCGGCCGACAGCATCACCGCCGAGATCGCGCCGAGCACCCGCCCGAGAAGCGCCGACGGAGTGCGGTTGTAGATGGCGGCGTTGAGGATCGGCGAGACTGGACCGGTCAACAAGCCCACTAGCGCGCCCAGCAGGACCAGCAGAGGCACGCCCGGCAGCAGCGAGAGGATGAGGGAAGCGCCGGCAAAGGCCGAGAATGCCACCGCCAGCCAGACCTGCGGTGGCAGCCGCGCGCCGGCGGTGGCGTGGATGGCAATGCCCGCGAGGCCCCCGGCACCCATCGCCGAGGAGAACAATCCGAGATCTGCCGCTGGGCGCCCGACATCCAGGAACAGCGCCGGCAGGATGACGCTGCCGTTGCTGCCGGCGATGCCCGCGAAGAGCATCACGAGACCGAGCAGAGGGCGCAGCAGGGGTTCACGCCAGAGGAAGGCCGAACCGGCGCTCATGGAGAGGTCCTCCGCCGTCGCAGTGGTCCGCTTGGCTGGACCGGGGAGCACCCACGCTGCGAGAAAACCCGCAAGCATGGAACAGATGGCCGTGAACCAGAGCGTCGGCGCAGCACCGAGCAGGCCGACCGCCGTGCCCCCCAGCGCCGGTCCACCCAGGACCGCGATATGGCCCATCACCGCCTTCAGCGACGACACGCGCTCGACGGAGAGCCCTGCGATGCGGCCAAGCTCGGGCAGATGGCTGTCCTGCGCGGCCATCCCGGGCGCGTCCAATACGGCGCCGAGCACGACGCAGACGAGCAGTGCAACGTTGGAGAGCGCGCCGAGGGCGTAGAGAACTGGAATGCCGGCCATGGCGGCGCCACCCAACACGCCCGAGATCAAGGCGAGGGGCGCGCGCCCGAACCGGTCGACGAGGCCACCGCCCACCCACGCGCCGAGAATTGTGGCGACGACGCTGCTCGCGGCCGTGATGCCCGCCCAGGAAGCGCTCCCCGTGTGCGACAGGACGAACCATGGCAGCGCGAGTGTCGCCACCGCATTGCCAATCCGGAAGAGGAAGACCGCCGCGAGCAGCGTGACCAGCGGCCCATGTCGACGTTCCCTCATTCCTCTGCGGCGAGCTGCGTCTTCGCTGTGGAGAGGTGAGTCTCGTTGCCCGACTCCAGGCCAAAAAGGGCGTAGGTCACCGGCCAGACCGCAAGCCGCTCCGCAGTGTGGTGCGCCATCCGCGACCACGTCCGCCCACCAGCCGCCTCGTACGCGAGGAGGAGTTTCGCCAAACCCGCGTCGCCGAACACCATCAGGTGCGAGGTCATGTCGATGCAGGGGTCATCCACACGGGCCTCGCTCCAATCAATCATCCCCGTCACGCGCTCGCTCTTGTCGACGAGTACATGGCCCACGTAGAGATCTCCGTGCACGGGTACGGAGAAGTCCGGCCACGACGAGTCGTCGTCCAGCCAGCGCTGCCACCGATGAAGTCGCTTCCCGTTCACCTCGAGTTCCCGGCGGACGCGGTCGATGTCGTCCGCCACTTTCTGACGGGCCTGCGCCGGCGTGCGCACGAGCATTCCGGCAGCCTCGGCTGCGGCGACTGGCACCGCGTGCAGGGCGGCGAGCGCCGTCGCGAAGCTCCTCGCAAACACCTCGGAGTCCTGCGGTATCACCCACTCGGGCATGGTGGAGCCCGGCTCAACGATGATCGCGGTTGAGTCCTCGAGCAGTGGGTAGGCGACGAGCTCGGAGGTTGCTATGCGCCAGTCCGGCACGGCGAAGGGCAGGTGCCGCCTGAGCATCGCCAGCGCCCGCGCCTCCCTCTCCACCTTGGCGCTCACGTCGGCACGGCGAGGGATGCGCAATACCCACCGGGTCCCGCCTTCGACGGCAGAGATCACAATTTGGTAGTCGAGCCCGAGCTCGTTGATGGTCAGCGGGCCCTGCAGCCGAAGCCCGTGGCGGGCTGCGAGCGCGCGCAGTTCGGCGGTGTCGGCGGCAGCGGTGTCGGCGGTCAGGGTCATGGACGCTCCATACGAGGGTGTGGCCGGAGTATATAACCGACGCGTCGGTTATTGTCTAGCGGATGCGCGGCCGTTTCGGCAGCGGCTCTCGCCGTGCCGAGCGCAGATCGCGCTCCGCTTCCCCAAGGGCACTGGGGCTCACCGTCGTCGTCGCCTGCGTGCTCTTCTCCTCCGTGGCGCGTCGTGCGAAGTGCCCGTCGCGTGAGGACATACAGGCTTCCGTTTCGACCCATAGCAAGGCGGACGGATGTCGATTATCGATGTTCTTTCAGGCACTTGGAGGCCGGGCGCCTACACGGCGATGGGCCGCGACGACGTTGCGCCGGGCGCGCCACCCTCTGGCAGCTCAGACCAGGCCCCTCCACGTCCGCAGGACGAGACGGCGCCGCCAGCGCCTCCCGGAAACGGCCACCACCACGACCACGGGG
>JAGQIY010001073.1 GCA_020430865.1 Myxococcales bacterium | reverse complement strand
TCGACGAGATCAATCGGGGGGACGTGCCCAGGATCTTCGGAGAGCTGTTGACGATCTTGGAGAAGGACAAGCGGAGCGCAGGGGTGCTGTTGCCGCTCAGTGGTCAGCGCTTTGCGTTGCCGGAGAACGTGCTGCTGATCGGCACCATGAACACCGCCGATCGCTCCATTGCGCTGCTCGACGCCGCGCTTCGTCGGCGCTTTGGCTTCATCGAGCTGATGCCCGATCATCTGCTGCTCGGCGATGCGAGCGTCGCTGGGCTGCCGCTCGGGGAGTGGTTGCGGCGTCTGAACGAGCGCGTCGTAGCGGAGCTAGGTCGGGATACGCGCAACCTGCAAGTCGGGCACTCGTACCTGATGCATGAAGGCCGGCCGATTGGCAGCGTCGCTCGCTTCGTCGATGCGCTACGGGACGAGATCATCCCCCTCCTGCAAGAGTACTGCTACGAGGACTACGGTGCGCTTCAGACGCTTCTGGGCAAGGACCTCGTCGATTCGAAGCTGCAGTTGATCCGCGAGGAGATACTTCACGCCTCTCAACAGGACCGGCTCGTTCAGAGCTTGCTCTCGGCCTACGATGGGATCACCGCCACGGCGGTAGCCGTGCGAGCGAACGTTCCCAGTGAGGAGCAACAACCGGACGACGAGGAAGAGGAACAGGTCGACGGGTGATTCCGCTTCTGCTCAGGGAGTGGCAGCGGAGCGAAGTCAGGGCCTCGGACCTCGACTTGAACCCGGCTGACTGGGAGCTCGCTGAGCAGCTGGAGCGCGAGAACATCCTGGCGCTGCGTGGTCAGGGCAAGAAGGTGCGAGTCGATGCGTTCGCATTCGTGGGTCGACTCCAGCTCGGCAACCTGCAAGTCACGATCACTCCCAAGGTCGGAACGAGCGAACTGCTGCAGTTGGTGCGCTACGCCTACGGAGGGAAGGCGCCGAAGCGATATGATGCGGTCGAGCAGACTCTTGGCGGGCAGCTGTTTCAGGATCTGCTGCTCTCCGAGTTCTTGCGCGAAGTGACGGAGCTCTGGCGTCGCGGCTTGCGTAGAGATTATCGAGAGCAGCACGAGTGGCTTGGTAGTCCACGGGGAAAGATCCAGGTGGGCGAGCTGGTGGGTCAACTACCGCGCGAGTCGCTGCCGTGTTCTCACTACCTGCGGTCACTCGACACTCCGTTGAATCGCGCGCTGCTTGGTGGCGTCTGGCTCGGAGCATCGCTCGCGGTGGAGCACGGGCTGCGCAGCGACCTGCGTCAGCTGGGCATGCGCTTCGAAGGCCAGGTGGCCAGAAGCAGGTTGACCTTCGACGACCTGAACCGAGCGATCTGGTCTCTCGACAGACTGACTGGGCACTACGAGTCGGCGCTGCAGCTGATCGAACTGATGATGCTCGGCCAAGCATTGCGCCTGGAGGATGGGCAGACGCGCCGGTTGCCCGGGTTCGTCTTCGACATGAATTGCTTCTTCCAGGCGCTTCTTTCGCGTTTCCTCCGAGAGCACCTCGACGAGTACGAGGTGGTCGACGAGCGGGCACTCAAGGACGTGTTCCGCTGGGACCGCGCGAACAACCCGAACAATCGCCGTGCCCCAACGCCTCGAGCGGACTACGCGGTTCACCGCAAGGGATCTGGAATTGGGGGTGAGGTGACGCTCCTGGACGCGAAGTATCGCGACCTTTGGCAACGCTCTCTGCCCCGCGAGATGCTCTACCAGCTGACCATCTACGCACTGAGCCAGCATCGCGATCGTCCTGCAACAGCGGCCATTCTCTATCCAACGACGAACCCCAACGCAGCCCTCCAGCGCGTCGAGGTGCGCGACCCCTGGACGTCGATGCCTCGCGGATATGTTGACCTGCGGCCCGTGATCCTGTCTGAGTTGTTGGCGGGGCTCGGGAGGGTGGAGGGTAGGCGCCTGGCGCGCTGGCTCGTAGTTCCCCAACCCGGGCGCGCCTGAGCGTGGGAACTGCGAGACCGAGCGCAGTCACGTCAAGCGAACCAGTACCGCTTCAGCAGCATCTCCTGGGTAACCCGCTTCGTGAACGCAGCCGCCCGCTTCTCC
>JAGQIY010001072.1 GCA_020430865.1 Myxococcales bacterium | reverse complement strand
GAGGTCGTCGCGAACGCTGTGGATGAAGTCCTTGCGGGCCGGTGCTCTCGGATCGACGTCACCATCGAAGCCGACGGTGCCGTCACCGTTGAAGACGATGGCGGCGGTATGCGGACAGATATCGTCGACGGCATGGCCTTTCCGGAGCTCGCGTTCACGACGTTGCATCACACGGCCACATTGGACGGCCACGCTCCACACGAGCATGTTGGGCTGCACGGCGTGGGACTTTGCGCAGTCAGTGCACTGTCGCAATACGTCACCTTCGAAACATGGAGGGACGGTTCACGCTTCCGGCAGCGCTTCGAACGCGGTCGTCCGGTGTCCAAGCTCGAACGGGTTGGCGCTACGGAGCTCACGGGGACACGCGTGACGTTCCGCCCAGACGCAGACATCTTCTCGCTAACCCTATTCGACGCAGAACGGATCCGGAAAAGGCTGGAAGAGTTCGCGTACCTTCTGCCGGAGCTGACGCTCACCCTGAAGGATCGGCGAGAGCTTCAGTTTCATCATCCCCGCGGCCTCGTCGCGTGGGTAGAAGCGCAGCTTCGCGATGACCCCGACGTCGCGACATCCCGTCCGTTCTACCTCTGTGAGGAACACGAGGACGTCATCGTGGAGGTCGCCGCAAACTGGGGCTCCCAGTCCCGCAGCGCAATCGAAAGCTTTGCCAACATCAACCGGACCACCAGCGGCGGAGCTCATGTTCGCGGTCTGCTCCTCGGCTTGGTCGCCGGCGTGCGCGCTGCCACCCCTCTAGCGTGCAAGGGCAGAAGGACGGTCGACCTCGAGAGAGCCGTCTCCCGTGGGCTCGTGGCAATCGTCTGCGTGCGGCTGAACGACCCCGAGTTCGACGGCCCAACGCGGTCCGAGCTCTCGACGCCGAGAGTCCGCAAGATCGTGAAGAAGATGGTAGAGAACAGCTCCAGGTTCTATCTGCACGGAGAGCCGGAGCTACTTCGGCGAATCACGAGCGGAGCGAATCGTGTTCGTGATTGAGGACGAGCTCCACGGCGAGCCGCAAGGTGAATTCGAGTCCCTGGAGGACGCGCTTGCCGAGCTGGAGCGACGCGCTCAGATCCCCTGGGACCAGGAACCGAACGTCGCGCCGTGCCAAAGCTGGAAGAGTTGTGGGCGAAGCTACGAGGTCGTCGAGTACGACGTTGCCCATACACCATGGCGCGAAGTCCGACGGATTCCCGCGCTTGAAGTACGTGAAAGTGGCGTGACGTGGGACGCTTCGCTGGCGCGCTCTCAATGAGAACGCTCGACAAGGCGGCACTCGCTACTCAGCTGTGAGGATGCGGGGATGCTCGCGGCGGTAGGCTGTGCGAAACGGACAGGCGAGACACGATGAAGTGGCTGTGGTGCTGGAGGTGTCGGGCCGAGGTTCCCATGTTCGAAGACGACGAACATGCTCGACTCTGGCAGCTGATGCAGGATTGCACTCGGGCAGCAAAGCGGCGCGCTGACCAACTCGGCACGGGCGCAGATGCCACACTGCTGGCTGAGCTCGAGCCTGTGCGTCGACTCCATCGAGAGATCGCCGGCGTCGATATCGAAGTGCCTGCGAGATTCCTACACCACCGCCTGTCGAGCTTCGGTCCGCCGTGCCATCGCTGCGGAAGGCCACTGAGAACTCCCCGAGCACGACACTGCGCCGCCTGCGGCGAGCCCGCCTTCCCGACGTGAATCTGGGGTTTGATCGTGCCAAGAATGGAGTGACGCTGGAGATTGATTTTGGGCGTAGCAAGCTTGGTGCAGAGGGCGCGCCGCGCGGTGCGCCGTTGGAGGTTTCGCGAAGGAACCGTGCTGTCCCGCTTCATCGCCCCCGACGTGCGCAGGGATGTCTTGATCACGTCGGTTGCCAAGATCGACGCAGGCATCATCACCGGCCGCGTCCGGACCGTGAACGTGCTGTACGTGTCCAAAGGACTCACCGGTGAGCCTGAGCTCGAGCCTCCGAAGGAGCTGCGGATCGACCAGATGTGGGACTGGAGCGGGCAGCCGTGGGGAGGACTGCCGGACGGTACATCGATTGCGGATCGTGAAGTGGCGCGCGCACACTGGCTTGACGACGGCTTTCTCCACCCGCCTTCGCAGCGGGATACAGAGTTCGTGGACGTAGACGGCTTCGTGCGCGTACCCGTAGAAGGCCTCGGCGAGATGGTTCACTTCGCGCGCGTACGAGTCGTCGTTGGCGATCGGGCTCGCGATTGCGTCGTCGTCGATGGCGCACCGCCGTCAAAGGAACTCCTGAGTCGCGAGATCGGTCGGCGATACGACGGCGTGGTGCCCGTGTTTGTGGAATCGAGCGCGCCGGGACAGGTGCTCATCGACGCGCGGGACGAGGATGAGCACAGCGACATTGCGGCCGCCATCACCGCCTGCCGAAGTGGGTGGGACGAAAGTGTGGAGGTGCGCGTCGTGGCGGGAAGCAGCACGATGGCGGTGCGCGTCACCTTCGATGGCGCGTCAGAGACCTATGAAGTGCACACGAGGCTGGCCTAGCGATTTGCGCGCTGTGACCTACACGGCGTGCTGGGATGGCGATCTCGCAGCACTCACGGTTTGTCGTCGATGCCGATGCGGCTTCCGACGATGGGCACCCGTGGGGAGAGACGCTGATGACGCTCCTGAAGTCCCGGCTGCCGGCCATGGGCGTGGTGGTCAGTGGCTGCGACCTCTGGCGCGACTCCGGATGGGTGGTGGAATGCTTGCTCGATCGAGTCAGTCTCGACGTGGTGCTAGTG
>JAGQIY010000009.1 GCA_020430865.1 Myxococcales bacterium | reverse complement strand
CGTCAGCGACGTGCTTCAGGACCTCGACATCATCTGCGTGGAGTTCCCCAAGTTCACCGACGGTCGTGGCTATACGACGGGTCGCTTGCTGCGGGATCGCTACGGGTACACCAAGGAGCTGCGGGCAGTCGGTCACGTGCTCCAGGACCAGCTCTTCTACATGGCGCGCTGCGGCTATGACAGCTTCGCGCTCGCCCCCGGCAAGAACCTCGAACGGGCACTCGACGGCTTTGCTGACTTCAGTGTCAGCTACCAGGCCGCGGCGGACGTTCGCCAGCCCATCTTTCGACGGGTCTCGCGCTGAGCAGGCTGACGCGTCGTCGACGAGTCACGCAGTGCGCTTGAGCGCGAGGGTGTCCTCGAGCCGCCGCTCGAAGTCGGGGCGCTTCGCGTACGCACGGATGAAGTCCCCGAGCACGACGTTGGCGATGTTGATACCCATCTCGACGACCCGCGACTGAAACAGGATGTGGACACCGTCTAGCTCCGCCTTGTGCTGAAGCAGCCACGCGGTCCATACCTTGCGGAAATCCGATTGATAGGAACGCAGCGCGCCAGCGTCGATGAACACCTCGAGGCGGCTGTCTCTCCGCAGAAGGATCTCGAGCTCCTGCATCACGTGCTCGGCGAAGTCTCGAGTAGCCAGGACGCGATAGCTGACCTTCACCAGTCCTGGCGCGAGATGGAATAGCTGGCAGTCTCCCCCGCGCGAACTGAGGGCAAATCCGTCATCCAGGTCATGGCGAGAGAACGGCAAGCTCCCCGATACTAGCGGACCCCCCAGCGCGTGACCCACCAGACGACGGATTTTGGTGGGGTGAGGTGCGCTCCACGCAAGAGGGCCTCTCGTCGCTGGTCGAGAGGCCCTGGCTCCTGTGGGGCGCTCAGCGGCGCCGGGTCTTGCAGAACAGGCTTCTGCAGGGCGCCTGGAGAGCTCTCCAGGGCCCTGCGCCTGATTGCCGCGGACTACTCGCCTTCCACGCGCGGGGGCAGCACACCCTTCAGCCGCGCCTTCTCACATCCGCGTTCCACCCCGGTGCTTCCGTCCTCGGTCTTCACGACCTTGAACTCCACGCGGCGGTTCTTCTCCCAGGCCGCGGGGGTGTGGGCCTCGTCGAGGGGGCAGTACTCGCCGTAGCCCTGGCTGACGAGTCGCTTGCGCGCGACCCCTCTCTTCACGACTGCCTCGAGCACGGCGCGCGCACGATCACGGGTCAGCTTGAGGTTGTAGTCGTCGGAGGACCGCTCGTCGGCGTGACCCGCCACTTCGATCGCCAAGAACTCCGGGTGGCCCTTCAGCGTGGCGGCGACCGCGTCGAGGATCGGGTTCGATTCCGGGAGGATCTCAGCGCTGCCCGTCTTGAACTGCACCTTGTCGAGGATCATGATGTCGCTGCCCTCGATCAGCACACGGCCCTTGTCGGGACAGCCGTCCTCGTCATCCTGACCGTTGTAGGTCTCTGGCTCGTTGGGGCACTTGTCCGCCGTATCGGGGATCTGGTCGCGATCGTTGTCCGGGTCCGGGCAACCGTCTTCGTCGTCCCAGTTGTCCTTGTCCTCGGGATCGAGCGGGCACTGGTCTTCGGTGTCGAGGATGCCGTCCTTGTCGTTGTCGAGCTCGGGGCAGCCATCCTGGTCCTGGAAGCCGTCGCGGTCCTCGGGGTCGTCCGGGCACTTGTCCCGCGAGTCGAGGATGCCGTCTCCATCGCGGTCGCCGTCGTTGCCCTCGGGGCAGCCGTCATCGTCTTCATCCCCGTCGCGATCCTCCGGGGTGTTCGGGCAGCGATCGTCGACGTCCAGGATGCCGTCGTTGTCGTTGTCTGGATCGGGGCAGCCATCGCCGTCCTCGAAATCGTCGAAGTCCTCCGGATCGTCCGGGCACTGATCCTGATCGTCCTTGTACCCGTCGCCATCCCGGTCACCGATCGAAGGCTCGAAGACGAAGCCCATCACCATACGCAGGTCGGCAGCCTCGAAGCCGGTGGAGTACGCGCGGCTACCGCCGCCCAGCATCAGGTAGCTGTTGCGCTCGACGAACAGCTTGATGCCGCCGAGGTACTCTTGAGAGAGCTTCTGCTTGCTGTCCGCGTTGCCATCGAGCAGGTAGGTCGCGTACGTCTCCGCGACCAGATCCAGGGGGTCGAGGACGCGCCAGGAGACCCCCAGGTTCGCCGTGGCCAGGTTTCCATACTCGAATTCGCCCTCGGCGAGCTGGTCCTGCCCGCGGGTGTCCTGCTGGAACTTCGGGTTCTTCCCGGTGTGACCGCGATAGCCCACGTTGAGCGCCACCTTGAAGCGGCGTGACGCGCCGAACTGGTTCTCGACAGCGACCTGGGGCCAGTACCAAACGCCCGGATCCGCAGCCAGGTCCTTCTCGGCGCTGGCCATCGGAATACCGGCCTGCGCCAGCACAGCGACGCCGACGCCCTTGTCGACCCGCGTGAGCCGTAGCTTGCCGTGCACGGAGACCGTCGAGATCTTCTGCACGTCGTACTTGTCGGTGTTGTACAGGCTGCCGTTCGGACCTATCTGGAAAGCCTGGCCGGCGTTGTCGTTCGCGCTTCCCGTCATCAGCACGACCGGAACCGCGAGGCCGACGACGGCCGTGTTCGCGATGCCGTAGTTGAAGCCAAACGTGCCCTGGAAGGAGTCCTCGACGAGCGCGGGGACGCCGCTTCCCGAGCGCACGATGTTGTCCCCGCTCGCATCCGTGGGGATCGTGTCGTCCTTGGTCCGCATCAGGTTGCGCCCGTAGTCGAGGATCAGGCCGAAGCTGATGTCGTTGGCGCCGATGATGTCCGAGCCGTTGGTCGAGAAGAAGCCCTTGGAGTCGATGGCGGGGCGGAACAGATGCGTATCCATGCCGTCACCGTTGCCATCGCTGACCCGGGTGTCGCTCACTGGCAGCTGTTGAGCGCTGGCATCGCGACCCGTCGCCGCGATGCTCGCGAAGCAACCGGCAGCCACGAGGCTGGGGAGAACGAAGCGACCAAGTAGTCGCTTGGAGGTTTTGGATGGTCGGGAGGTGTTGAACCCTGCTCGGTTGGCCATGGGGCACTCCTTCAGGCGGCTCTGGGACGGTTGCAGTTCGCACCAAAACGCGGGGCGAATGGGGACGAGGGCGATGCGCCTGTTCGCACCAGCGCACTCACTTCGGCTCCGATTCTGGGCCTTCTACCCATGAGCGTCGCAGGCTAGCGGACGCTACCACCCCCATTTTTCCGAAGTCAACGAACCTGCCTGCCCCAGCGCAGGCCCCCGCCACGCCTGCCCGGTCCACGGCGACCTCGGCTATAACGGGTGGGTGGTCCCGCCTCGCTCCGAACGGTTTCCGCATCGCCGCGCGGCCTCCCCAAGGTCAGACGCGTTGCGTACCCTGCACGCCATGCGCTGGCTGCTGAGTTGGCTGGTAGGAGCCTTGGTGCTGCTCGCCGCCGCGAGCGAAGCCAGAGCCGAGCAACCGACGCTCTCGGGGCGCTGGTCCGCATCGGCCATGAGCGTGCAGTGGCGGGTCGGAGAGTGGGGTGACGCGTGCGGACCCAAGCCCGGAGGTGGAGGCGCGCCGGGCGGGTCCGTTTCCATCAAGCAAAGCGGCGGCGAGCTCGTCATCTACGGCGGAACGCGCACTTATCGAACCAACCAGTGCTGGGAACAGTACCCTGGCCTCACGCCTCGCTCCCACTCCGGCGGCAAGCGCGGATGGGCAACGACCTGCAAGACCGCAGCGGGCGATCCCCGGCAGGCGACGGTGGTGACGACGATGAGCGCCACGGACGACACCATCAGCTTCAACGAAACCGGACAGTACGTCTTCGTCGTCGAAGGCCAGAACTGCACCGCGAGCGTGCGACGCACGCGGAGCTTTCGCCTGATCCAGCGCGAAGGCGCGGCACCACCAGTGGAGCCAAGCGCCAGCGTGAGCGCGGCCCCGAGCGCCCCTCCGGCAACCCCACCCACGGCGAAGCCGGAGAACCGCTGCGCAGAACCCGGGGAGGTTGCGCGCTTGGAGGTCCGTCCCGCACGGAAACTGATCCTGCCGGGAGAGGAGTTCCAGTTCCGAGCCAGCGTCGTGGACTCCCGCGGTTGCCCCACGGGAACGCCGCCCCGTTGGAGCGTTCCAGAGCATCGAGGCGTGGAGAGCGTTGGGCCTGGCAAGCTCAAGGTCGCGAGCGACGCCGCCGACGGCGAGGTCGAGATCAGCGTCAGCGTCTCGGGACGCAGCGTCCAGGTCGTGCTCGAGATCGTCTCCAAGGAGCGCTACGACGCGCTGCTCGCTGGAGGAGACTTCGACGAGTCCGGTGAACAGGGCGAAGCCGTCGCGCTGGTCGCGAGTGGCGCCGTCGGCAGCAAGGAGGTGACCAGCCAGACCCAAGGGGGTCGAAACTGGGTGTTGTTGGCGGCAGCGGGAGGCGGCGCCTTGATCCTGTTGCTGGGAGGGCTGGCGCTCGCCCTGCGAGGTCGCAAGAGGAGTCCCCAGCCCGCCGCGGAAGCCGCCCCAGGTCCGCCGCCAGGCCCGGCTCCTGCCCCCGCCTCGCCTTCTCCGCCGGTCCAGCGCAAGAAGATCTGCCCCACCTGCGGGCAGATCTACGAGGGAGAGGCTCAGTTTTGTGGTGATGACCAGACGCAGCTGGTGCCGATGAATTGAGGCGCACCCTCACCCCCGAACCTGCCCCCACGAAGACGAGCGGCGCGTCCCCGCAGGAACACGCCGCAAAAGCAAGCTCGCGATACCGCGCGAGGCGACGTCACAGTGCCCCACGGAAACGCAGGACATCGCGACGAGTCACCTCAGGTCTTGACAACCGCAGCCACACTCGTCGTTGAAGTAGCTCATGTTCGCGGCACAGGCGAAGCGGATGACCCGACACTCCTCGGGGCTCATGCCGACGTAGTGCTTGCTCGGGTCGGCCTCGAAATCGCACTTTGTCTGCGCCTCGCACACGCCGTCCTCGAAGGCGCCCTTGGCCTCTCCCGTGTCACCAGCCCAGCCCCGGATCAGGTGCTGGAAGTCGCACAGGCTCGCGAAGTCCTTGGGGTAGTCTGCCCAAGCCGGCTGTCCACAGATCGGCGCGTCGTCGTTGCAGGGCTTGGTGTTCAGCTCCTCGCAGGTGCCCTTGTTGATGCCGCTCATGACGAAGTCGAAGCCAGCGACGAAGTCCTGAGCCGCCTGGTACTCGCCGGCGGCGAAATTCTTCGCGTACACTCGGTCGTCCGCGGTCACGCCTTCGGCGCACGTCGGTTGCGCCACACACAGCGCGGGGCACGGCGTGGTGAAGCACTGCACCTGTACGCAGGACTCGTCCAGGGCGCAGTCCGAGTCGCTGGAGCAGCCCGCGTCCTGACAATGCACGCTCATGGTCAGGTAGTTCGTGCCCTTGAGTCGGCGTGGCTCGAGGGGCATGACCCAGACGAAGTGGGTCTCCGAGCGCTGGAACGTGACGTCGAATTTGGTGCTCGAGTACGCAGGCTCGATGCTCCAGTTGGTGATCGCTCCCCGGGTGTCGGTGACGAAGGCCAGGACGCCCAGGTCATTCGCCCAGGTTCCGTCAGGGGCGAAGGTGACGGTGTCGCCCGCGGTGCCATCGAAGGCGAAGACATGGCGAGCCTGACCACGCCAGAGGTCAGTGCGGACGCTGCCACCGCATTCGAATGCGTCGTCATGGAAGGTCCAGCCACCAACGCGGTACTCGCGCTCGGCCGTCGCCTTTCCCCCCTCGGGGGTGGGGGCGGTGTCGGAAGCTGCAGAGCAGCCGACGAGAGAAGCGGCGATGAGGCAGGCGCTCAGAAGAGCAGACTTGAAGTGCATGAAACGTTCTCCTTTGGGGGGCGCGAGGGGTTGAGCTCGGCCCGCGGGGTCTCCGCCGCGCGGGTGGGATATTCAGCCGTACGGTCGGATTCCACCCGACATGTAGGGCGCGCTGCTAGCTCTGCGTGAGCGGCCGGTCAAGCAGCGTTTGGTTCCCAACGCGTCCCGCGAGTCACCTAACAAGCGACCTGCCAGACCGTGGTTTTCACCAATGGTTTCGTGCGCTCAAGCGGCTACGGCGAGGGACCGACCAGCCCGTACGCGAGCCTGGAGAGATACCGCGAGTACCAGTCCGCGCAGGGTCAGACGTCGCTTCGATGCGTCGACCCAGCCGCGCACCTGGAGCTGCCTGAGCAGCCGCAAGGTCTCGCCAATGGGCAATCTCGCGTGCCGGGCCACGTCGCAGATCCGCACGTGGCGAGCGGCGGGCGACAGATCGAGGAGAGCGAGGAGGAGACAGGTGTCGGTGGTCTTCATGCGTGCAGTTGTCCCACGACCACTGAAAGCATGGCCAGGTTTCGGGGGACGTTGTCTGTCACACCAACTCGGACAGCCCGCTCGCCACCCGAAGACGTTGGGCGAGCCGGGTGAGCCGCTCCTCCCGGCGCACCTCGGACAGCGCGATGTCCAACGCGCGGGGGTCAGCGACGAGCACGCACAGGCGTCGCGCGCGCGTCACGGCGGTGTAGAGCAAGTTGCGGGACAGCATGACGAAGTGCGCCGTCAGGAGCGGGATCACCACCGCGGGGTACTCACTACCCTGGCTCTTGTGCACGCTGCAGGCGTAGGCCAGGTTCAGGTTGTCGAGCTCTCCGAGGGCGTAGGCCGGCACCTCGCGCTCCTCGAACCGTACCTTCACTTGTTTCCGCTCGGTATCGATCTCGGTGATGCGCCCGATGTCGCCGTTGAAGACCTCGCGCTCGTAGTCGTTCTTGGTCTGCATCACCTTGTCGCCGACCCGGTAGCGCTGACCGCCGCGCTCCAGCGTCGGCCCGACCGGGTTCAGCGCCGCCTGCAGGGCCGCGTTGAGCGCGATGGTCCCCGCCGGTCCCCGATGCATCGGCGTCAGCACCTGTACGTCGGCCAGCGGATCCAGCTGAAAGCGCCCCGGGATGCGCTCGGTCACCAAGCGCTGCACGACCTCTGCCGCCCTCTCCGGGTCCTTGCGCGGGATGACGAAGAAGTCGGCGCTCGGGTCCTCTGCTGGGGCAGACTCCGGGCGTTCGCCGCGGTAGATGCGATGCGCGTTCTGGACGATACGGCTCTGCTCGGCCTGCCGAAACACCTCGTTGAGGCGTACCGTGGGCAGGACCCCTGATTCGATCAGATCACGCAGCACTGCGCCAGGTCCAACGCCGGGCAACTGGTCCGCGTCACCGACGATCACCAGGCGCGCAGCTGGCGGCACCGCAGCCAGCAACGATTCCGCGAGGCTCAGGTCGACCATGGACGCCTCGTCTACGATCACCGCGCCGACGTCCAGCGGCTCGTCCGCAGACCTCTGGAAGCCGCCACCACGGGGATCGTACTCCAGCAAGCGATGAATCCTCGACGCGTCGTGGCCCGTGGCCTCGCTCAAGCGCTTCGCGGCGCGGCCCGTGGGCGCGGCGAGGCGCACCTCGAGCTGGGCTCCCAGGAAGACGCTGAGGATCGCACGGATGATCGTCGTCTTGCCGACACCGGGACCACCCGTGATGACCACGACCTTGTGTTCGGCCGCGAGCTCCACCGCCTGGCGCTGCGCCTCGGCGAGCCGAATGTCGAGCCGCTGCTCGAACAGCGCGATGTGGTGTTCGAGCCCCGTCAGCGCCTGACCGGGGCTATCGAGGAGCTCCCTCAGGTAGCCGACCACGTTGCACTCGGCTTCGTGATGGCGGCGCAGGAACACCAGACCGTCCTCGATGACCACCCGGTTCGCTGCCCACAGCGCGTCCAGGGCAGCCTCGACGTGATCCTCACCCACCTCGAGCATGTGCGCCGCGCGCTGCACCAAGTCGAGGCGAGCCGAGAGCACATGTCCCGAGTCGGCGAGCTGTCCGAGCTCGTGCAGCACACCCGCTTGGGCGCGCTCGGGGTGATCCCCTGCGATGCCGATGGACTGAGCGATCTTATCTGCCGTACGGAAACCAACTCCCCGCACCTCGATGGCCAGGCGGTACGGGCTCTGCTGAACGACGCTGGCCGCCTTCTCGCCGTAGCGCTCCACGATTCGCGCAGCCAAGCTCGGGCTCGCACCGTGCGACTGCAACAGCAGCAGCACGCTGCTCTGCAGCTTCTGGGCACTCCAGGACTTGTAGAGCTCGGCCGCGCGCTTCTTTCCGAGCCCAGGCACCTCCCGCAAGCGCTCCGGGGCCTCGTCCAGCACCTTCAGGGTCTCGAGGCCGAAGTGCCCGACGATTCGCTTCGCGAAGCCGGCACCGATGCCCTGGATGAAGCCAGACGAGAGGTAGCGCTCGATCCCCGCGAGAGTTTCCGGAAGGATCGGAACCAGCGTGTCGGCCTTGAACTGGGCGCCGCGCCGCGGGTCCACCATCATCTCGCCGCTCACTCGCACGCTGGTGCCGACACCCACTGGGGGCAGCACCCCGACGACCGTGAGCGTCCCGTGAGCGCGCACTCCGCGGAGACGCAACACGCGAAACCCCGTGTCTTCGTTCTCGAAGACCACGTGCTGCACTTCACCGGTTAACGTCTGACCCACGCTGCAGGCTGTATAGCGGAAAGCGCCCGACATCACCTATCCGCGGGGCATCTCTGCTATGCTCTGGCCGGAATGAAGCGGGATCAGGGGGTGAGCCGGCACCGCTCCAGACGGCCGAGCCGGATGGCGCATTGCGCTTGCTGGTTGGTCCTCGTCGGGACCGGCTACGGGTGTGACGAGACGACGCCGCGGTCGACGACGGAGCCAGTCGCCGTGGACACCGTGCCAAGCGCCTCGTCGCTTGCTGCGGCGCCAAGCGGCGCTTCGAGTGCGCCACCTCCGCTGAGTGGCCCAGCCACCGAGGTCCCGAAAGCAGCAAAGACGTGCGGCGAGCTGCGCTGCCTCGAGTTCAAGAACGCCCGCGCCGCCTTCGAACAGGTGCTCAGCCGAGACCCGCGGGTGCTCGCGATCGGCGAGGCTCACGCTCAGAAGGGCAGCGAAGGCGTGCAGTCCGGCGCGGCCCGCTTCAAGGACCAGCTGTTGCCAAGCCTCGAGGGCAAGGCATCGGACCTGCTCCTGGAGCTCTGGTTCCCCGACCCTAAATGCCGCAAGGAAACGGTCAAGCAGGTCAAGAAACAGCAGGAGGCCGTCACGAAGAAGCAGGCCTCCAGCAACAAGAACGAGTACGTCGAGCTGGGCAACGCCGCCAAGGCACTCGGCATCACACCGAGGAGTCTGCACCCGAGCTGTGAGGAACTCGAAGCCATCACCAAGGCGGGCTCCGGCGACATCGGCTTGATGCTCGAGACGGTGGCCAAGAACACGCAAAAGGACGTCGAGTTCCTGTTGAAACGCCAGGCGGCAGGCGGTGAGTCCGAGCTGATCGTCGCCTACGGCGGCGCGCTGCACAACGACCCGTATCCGAAGCCGGGGGCGGAGACCTGGAGCTTCGGCGCTCCGCTCAAGCAACGGACACGCTACGTCGCGCTGGATGTGATCGTCCCCGAGTACATCAAGGACTCCCCGGCGTGGAAGGCCATGCCCTGGTACCAGGCCTACAAGGCGCTCAGCTCCCGGCGCAGCGAGCACGGAGCGCTGCTGTTCGAGCCAAGGCCGGACGAGCTGATCCTGGTGTTTCCTCGCACCGCATCGCCTACGCCGCGAACTGAGTGAACACTGCGGTTTCGAGATGGTGACCCCCGAGACCGCGACCAGCGACAAGCCACGAGCGCAGGGCACCGCCCCCCGCCGAAGGCTGCGGCGGTGGCTGCTCAGCATCGGCGTGTTCATCGTCACCGCGACGGGGATGGCGACAAGCTCCGTGGAGCTCGAGCGCGCCGAACGGGACCACAACGCAGCCCACGCGCAGCTCACCGCGGAGCTCTCCGCCAGCAAGCTCGAGGACTACGTCCAGGCGCGCCTGCTCGCCCTGGAGGTGATGCGGCGCGCGATCCAAGCGGGCAGGCTACGCGACAAGGACTCGTTCGAGGCCAGAGGCGCAGCCGTGACGGAGCAGTACGGCGGCTATCGCGCGATCAACT
>JAGQIY010001071.1 GCA_020430865.1 Myxococcales bacterium | reverse complement strand
TATCTGCGTCTGTTCGGGCTGGTGGCGCTCGGCTACGTGTGGTGCCGGACCGCGCAGTGCGCGCTGCGTGCCGACGGCGGGTTGAGTGCGGGCTTCTACCAGGCAAAGCTCGACACCGCGCGCTTCTATATGGATCGCATGTTGCCCGAAACCGGCGCTCTGCTCGCCGGCATCATGGCGGACGGTGACACGGTGATGGGCTTCGACGAGGCAGCGTTCTGATCGTCGGTACGATTCATACGGGTTGGAGGTGGACGATGGCGAAGGAGATATTGGTCGAGCGCGACGGTCGTGTCGCGCACCTGATACTGAATCGACCGGAGGTGCTGAACGCCTTGAACGCCGAAATGGCGACCGCGCTGCGAGATGCCGCGCTGGCGCTGGGCGAGGATCCGGCGGTGCGCTGCGTGGTGGTGCGGGGCGCAGGTGAGCATTTCATGGCAGGTGGTGATATCGCCTGGTTCCGGCAGCTCGGTGAGCGACCGGCCGACGAACGGCGGGCGACCATCCGTGCCTTGATCGGCACGGTGCACGAAGCCATCCGACTCATTCGCAGCATGCCGAAGCCAGTCGTGGCGAGCGCCAGGGGTGGTTGCGCGGGCTTCGGTCTGAGCCTGCTGTCGGCCTGTGATCTCGCGCTGGTCGCCGACAAGACCACATTGAGCCTCGCCTACTGCAAGATCGGCGCGTCACCCGACGGTGGTAGCACCTACAGTCTGCCACGCGCGATAGGTCTCAAGCAGACCATGGCGCTGGCTTTGCTCGGCGATCGCGTCACCCCAGAGCAGGCTCTGAGCATGGGCCTGGTCAACGAGGTCGTGCCGGTGACGGAACTCGAGCGGCGTACCCAGGCGCTGGCCGAGCGTCTCGCACGGGGACCGCGCGAGACGCTGGCGCGTACCAAGCAGCTGGTCAATCAGTCGCTGCACGCAAGTCTTGCCGATCAGTTGCTCGCCGAGCAGCTGTGCTTCGTGGAGGGCGCGGGTGGCGACGAATTTCTCGAAGGGGTGCGGGCCTTCATGGACAAGCGCGCGCCCGACTTCGGCTGAGCAACGGCCATCAGCCGAGCCCTGGCTCGATATCCAGTGCCCCGTAGGAGAGGTACCACAGGCGCTTCAGTCGAAGCGCCAGCTGAGCTGAGCGCTGAGGATGTCGGAGTGGGACGAGTAGGTGCCGTTGAGGGTGGCGCGCGTATCGTTGCTGCGCGCGATCACGGTGTCGGGGATCTCCAGCCGCGCATAGCCTACGTCCAGGCTGACCTTCCGCGGCACCAGCTCAAAGCTGCCACCCAGCGCGATCCACCAGCGATCGTTGTCGGGTAGACGCGGAGTGCGCAAGGTCGGATCGTGCACTGGTGATTGGTCCCAGGCGAATCCCGCGCGCAGCGTCACGCGGTCGTTGTAGTAGTGCTGCAGACCGGCGCTGAGCCGCCATGCGCTGTCCCACTGTAGATTCTCGATGGCGACACCGTCTCCAGTGGTGGTCGGATTGTCGTAGACGATGCGCAGCTCCGGGATGCTGCTCCAGTCCGTCCACGTCGCGTCACCCATGATTGCCCAGCGCTCGTGAAAACGGTGATACGCGCTCACCGCGACCTGTTG
>JAGQIY010001070.1 GCA_020430865.1 Myxococcales bacterium | reverse complement strand
CGTCTTCGCTTCCGTGATCAGCGCCTTGAGTTTCTCCGTGGAAACGATGCACTCCGCCTCGATCGCGAAGGACTCCTTGGGCTCCGGATCGACCGGCCCCTCTCCCGAGTGCGCCACGGCAGCGTACTGCTCCTCCTGATCCAGCGCCGAGAGGTGACGGGTGAAGCCCAGCTCGGTGTAGAGCGACCGAAGCGTGTTCAGGTCGCGCCCCCCGTAGCGCAGGTGCTCTCGGTCGAACTGGATCTCGCAGTCATCCTTGAGTGTGACGAGGTCGCGGCTGAGGAACGCCTGGTCCTTGTAGTCCCCCAGCGTCTGCTTGAGCTTCTTGCGCTTGATCTCGTCGACGTGGTCGTAGATGCCCTCGAGGGTCGAGTACGCGACCAACAGGTCCCGTGCGGTCTTGGGACCCACCGATGGGACTCCGGGTACGTTGTCCGACGTGTCGCCCATCAAAGCCAGCAGGTCACGCAGCTGCTCTGGCGCGACACCGAATCGCTCCTGGACCTCCGGGACGCCGAACACCCGGTTCCGCATGGTATCCCACAGCACCACGTCGGGCCCGATCAGCTGCATCAGGTCCTTGTCAGCGCTCACGACGACGACCTTGAGCTTGCGTGACCGGGCCTGCTTGACAGCGGTGGCGATCAGGTCGTCCGCTTCGACGCCATCCTCGATCAGGATCGGGATGTTGAAGGCGGCGATCACCTCTCCGCAGCGCTGCATCTGCTGCTTCAGGTCGTCGGGGGCTGGAGGTCGGTTGGCCTTGTACTGTGGATAAATCTCGGTGCGGAAATTCCCTCGCTTGGCGTCCATCGCCACGGCGAGCATGGCTGGGCGACACTGACGGACCAGGCGCTCCAGCATGTTCACCGTGCCGAAGACCGCGTGAGTTGGCTCTCCGCTGGGCGAGGTGAGCGGTGCGATTGCGTGATACGAACGGAAGACGTAGCCACTGAGGTCGATGATGTAGAGAACGTCAGGATCTCCCGCTTCGAACAGCCGCGTCGCCATGGCGGGTCGTGTAGCGTGAAGTGCGCGGTCACCCAAGGCCGTTCTCGGCTGCTCGGGGTCTTGGGCCGCAGCTTTTTCGTCGTCAGACTCCCGACACCAGGAGCGTGGAAGGGGACGTGGAAGCGAGGTGTGGGGCGCTCCCCGGGGGTTGAACCTGGACGCGTGAAGTTGCGGGGCGCGCGCAGCGCCGGTACCCTTCCTGCTTGCCGTGGTAACCGCTGACACGCCCCCGACCGAGCTGGTGGCAGACAAGTACCGACTCACTCGGCTCCTTGGGCGCGGGGGAATGGGGTCGGTGTGGGAAGGCGTGCACGCCTCGCTGGGCACCCGCGTCGCCGTCAAGTTCATCGAAGCGGAGCACGCGAGCAGCGCCGAGGCACGGCAGCGCTTCGTGAACGAGGCGCATGCGGCGGCGCGTCTGAACAGCAAGCACGTGGTGCAGGTCTACGATCACGGCGTCGGTGCCGATGGCTGCCCGTACATCGTGATGGAGTTCCTCGACGGAGAGCCGCTCGACGCGCGCCTCGACCGCGAACGAGTCCTGCCGCCCGAACAGGTGCTGAGCATCATCGTTCAGGTCTCGCGCGCCCTGACCCGTGCCCACGAACAGGGCATCGTCCACCGCGACCTCAAGCCGGAGAACGTGTTCCTGGTTTGGGACGCCGACGACCAGCGCGATCTGGTCAAGGTCGTTGACTTCGGGATCGCCAAGTTCCTGGACAAAGGCGCGCAAACCAGCTCCTCGACGCGCACCGGTTCGGTGCTCGGTACGCCTTACTACATGAGCCCGGAGCAGGCCCGGGGGCTGCGCACCGTCGATCAGCGCTCGGATCTGTGGAGCCTTGGTGTCATCGTCTACCGCTGCCTCTTGGGCGAGCTGCCCTTCGTGGGCGAAGCCGTCGGGGATCTCCTGGTCAAGATCTGCACGCTCGATCCCCCGGTGCCGACCAGCCTCAACCCAGCGCTTCCGCCGGGATTCGATGCATGGGTCGCCCGGGCGTTGAGTCGCGAGCCCGGCGACCGCTTTCAGACAGCGGCGGAGATGGCGAACGCCCTGGCCGGTGCGCTGGGGCAGGCGCCCATCGCCTCGGGAGAGGGCCCCGCGATCCGCCTCACCGACCCGAGCCTCCCCGACGCCAGCGCGCCCTTTCCGGCTCAGACCGTCACCGAGTTCACTCAGAACACCCCGCAAGAAGCGCGCGGCGGCCGAGGGATGTTGCTCTGGGGCGTGGGTGGTGCGGCGCTGCTCCTGGTCGCAGGGGTGGCGGCGCTCTTGATGACCGGGTCGGTCTCGGCCCGGGGAGAGCCTCCGAGCGATCCTGCGCCCGCCACGGAGCCCGCTGCCTCGACGCCCGAGGTAACCCCGGTGAGCGAGCCCGAGCCGAGCGTCAGCGCGGCCTCCAGCCCCGCGCCGCCGGCCAGCGCGGAGCCCGAAAGCCTCGAGCCCGGACCGCCGCCCGCGGCACAGCCGAAGGTGAGGGCGCCAGTGATCCAGGCCGCCAAGCCCTCTGCCGCGCGGGTGGTCGAGCCGAGCCCGAAGCCGCCGCCGGCGCCAAAACCCCCGCCCGCGTCCACCGGTCGAGACATCGGCTACTGAGCTTGACCAGGTTGGCCAAGCCCCGCTCTACTTCACTGCGATGGGGACTCTCGCACCGAGTCGCGCCTGGCGCGCGAAGCCTTCCCGCCCGATGATCCGCCGTTGCGCGAGCCTCGTGGCGTTGTTTGCTGGGCTGTGCCTGGTCGTTCCGGCCTCTGCCCAGAGCGCAGCCGACAAGGCCACGGCCCGCACGTTGGCAACCGCAGGCATCGAAGACTACGAGGCGGGGAAGTTCGCCGAGGCGTTGGACAAGGTGTCCCGTGCCCAGGAGCTCTTCGATGCACCCATCCACCTGCTCTACATCGCCCGAGCCCAGGAGAAGCTGGGGCGTCTCGTGGAGTCCGCCGAGACCTACCGCAAGCTCGAGCGGGTCAAGCTGGACGCCGGGGCGCCGGCTGCGTTCGTCAAGGCCCAGGCAGATGGCCAGCGGG
>JAGQIY010001525.1 GCA_020430865.1 Myxococcales bacterium | reverse complement strand
TGGAATTCCTCACCTGGGCAGACAGCCAGGGTGTGGCCGTCTACTACGTCAGCAACCGCAAAGAGGTTGTACTAGAGGAGAGTATCCGCAATCTGCGGGACGCTGGCTTCCCCCAGGCGGACCCCGATCACTGCCTCTTCCGCTCGGACACCAGCAGCAAGAAGCCGCGGCGGGACGCGATTCGCACCCATTCCCGCATCGTTCTGCTGGCGGGGGACAACCTGGGCGATTTTTCGACGGCTTTTGACGGCCTCGCCTCGGATCGCAAGCAGGCTGTCGACCGGATGCGGGCCGAGTTCGGCACGCGCTTCGTTGTCCTGCCCAACCCGATGTACGGCGCCTGGGAAGGGGCGCTGCAGGAAGACTACTTCAAGCAGACCGACACGGGTAAAATGCAGATTCGCCGGGAAGCCTTGCGGCGAGACTAAGACCGCTGGACCGGCTGGTCCCACGGGGGCTGCTGCATCCAGACTGACTTGTCGACTGGCGGGCGCGGGATTTCACTGGCTGGCTGGAAGACTCTGTCCGGATGGCGAATGCCGGAATGCATGCAGAATTTTCGATTTCTGCCGATGGGATGGGTGGTTCAATGCGGGAAACACCCATGCCGACTCCTCCTGTACCGGAAATCTTCAGTCCTCATCAGGCAGGCAGCGAACTGGATCGCCTGCTCGCCCGCCTTTCCACCGGTGTGGGCGAAACGGTGGCCTACGGTACGCACCTGCTGCTGTGGAGCGCCGCCCGCAGTACCGGCCGGATCGACGAGGTCCCGCTGCTGCTGCTTTTCCGCCATGCCCTGGAGACCGTCGACGCCCTGCGCTGCCTGCTGCGCCCTGGCGTGATCGAACCCTGCAAAATGCTGCTGCGCGGCCTGTTCGAGACCGTGCTTTCCTGCGAGTACATCCTCAAGGCGGATGAAGAACGGCGCGCCCTGTGCTTTCTTGCGGGCTATCTGCACTGGGAGGTCGACATGGCCCGCCGGCTGGATGCCGGCAGCACACAAGGGCGCAAGTTCCGCCGCCGACTGGGAAAAGACAAAATCCTGCACGGCCTGAAACTGCCGGAGGGGCAGGCCCTGCGAATCCGCGAGGAGCAGCTGGAGAAGCTGCTGCGCGATCCCGGGCTCGCCGAGGTCGAGGCGGAGTATCACGCCCAGAAACAACGGACGAACCGTACGCCGATCTGGTACTCCATGTACGGCGGACCGCGCAACCTGGAGACCCTCGCGGCCCAGGTTGAGCTGCCGGGCCTGTACGATTTTCTCTACCGGCGCTGGAGCGCCAGCGTCCACGGCCTGGAAGTCTTCGAAGGGAAGCTGCAGGGGCGCGACGGAACACGCTACATCACGCAACTACGCTCGCTGGACAACATCCAGCCAGTCACGCAGCACACGCTCTGGCTCGTGATCCAGCTCTTCCAGGGTTATGTCCACAACCGACTGCCGGACATGGAACGCGAGCTCGAGGACTGGTTTGGTCGCGAAATGCTGCCGCTCTACGAGGAACTGGCTCGCGGTCCCATCCTGCAAATCGAGTCCGTGTTTCACGACGAGAGTCGGGCCCAGCAGCGGCGAGACGACGCTCAGGGCAGTCGGGTCGCCTCCACACGCCAGCCCCAGGCCGGCAGATGTC
>JAGQIY010001069.1 GCA_020430865.1 Myxococcales bacterium | reverse complement strand
GATCTACTTCTCCCGCGACACCTCTGGTGACTCCGTCCTGGGTTCGAAGGTGGATCCATCCCGCAACGTCGACGCTGGCGGCAAGTACAGCCAGAGCGTCGGCGTGCTCAACGTGAACGCCGACTACCAGTTCTAGCTCCGTCGACCGCGCTTTCGGCTGATCCAGACTCCGTTGCCGTTTCCGCCACGGAACGGCTCGGCGCGCCCTCACCCCCCCTGCGAGCAAACGACAATTTTTGCGCTGGAGGGTGGAAGTCTCGCCACATCGTCGGGATAGACTAACCCCATGGACCAATTCCGTCGCTTCGACGAGGCGTACTACCATCGCTTCTACGAGGATCCGAAGACGCGGGTCGTCTCTGCCGAGGAACACGCCAAGCTGGCGAGCTTCGTGTTCGCGTTCGCGGACTACAACAACCTCAAGATCAAGTCCGTGCTGGATGTTGGCGCTGGGGTTGGCCTGTGGAAGCAGTGGATCGAGCAGAACAAGAAGGGCATCAAGTACATCGGCACCGAGGTCAGCCAGGCGATGTGCAAGAAGCACGGCTGGCAGAACCGCGACATCGCGCGCTGGCGCGATCGCAAGCGCCACGATCTCGTGGTCTGTCAGGGAGTGCTGCAGTACCTCCCGGATCCAGACGTAGCTCCCGCCATCGCCAATCTCGCGGCCATGGCCGGCGGGCTGATCTACCTGGAGATCACCACCCGAGCCGACCTTCGGGAGCAGTGCGACAAGGATCGCACGGACCACGACATCTACATCCGCAACGGCTCCTACTACCGCGGCATCCTACAGAAGCACTTGGTTCACGTCGGCTGCGGCCTCTACTGGCCGAAAGACATCGCGTGGCCCTTCTTCGAGCTCGAGATGTGCGCCACCACCAAGTAGCGGGGCATTGGAGCCAGCCATGAGCAGCCGCGCCCGCGTCATCGTCCGCTTCATCGTCTTCGCGATCGTGATCGGCGTGACGGTGCTCGGCATGCTCAACGTGTTCGGCGACAACAGCGCCGTGAAGCAGCAGGCGACGGAAATGGTCTGCGGCAAGCCGGGCTGTGAGGCTCACGTGGTCAAAGAGCAGCGCACGCCGTTCTCCCAGAGCTACGCCTTCCAGGCTTCTCGCCAGAGCCACGACCTGATCGAGATCGAATGCACACGGAAATTCGTCCTGCTCGGCGACTACGCTTGCGAGAACATGACTCCCGCCCCTCGCTGAGGCTTGGTCTGGACGCCTGGCGCGGCTACTCCACGGCGATGCCGAGGTCCTGGCGCAAGCTGAGGTAAGGCTCCGAGATCGAGAACGCGCGCAAGTCGTCCAGCACCTCTTCCGCGCTCACGCCAGGCAGCGGCAGCCGCTCCACCAGGCCCTGGATCGTCTCCAGATCGCCCCCCAGCAACAGCCCCACACGGCTGCGCCCGAAGGCCAGGCGTCTTCTCCACTCACTGAGCAGCTTGCTCACCTGCTTGATGGGCAGCTGAGCCACGGCGGCTTCCAGCTCGATCAGCGCCTGGTCATCGAGCAGCTCCTCCAGGCGCTCGCCGAAGGCCTCCGTCTGGTCGTCGACGTCGATGCCCTCCGCCCCCCCGAGGTTCAACCCCGCGAGCAACAAGTGCGCGAGCTCCGCGTCGCTTGCGTAGACCTCGGCCAGCTCGAAGGGGCTCACCAAGCCAGCGAGCGTGCGCCCCCAGACGAAGCCGAGCTCCGCGGGGCCAAGGCCCGATCCGAGCTTCTGCGCGGCGAGCACCCGGGGCTGCCCGAGCGCCCCTTCGACGCCCTTCGCGCTCGGCAGGATGCGCACCCCGACCTCACCCCCAAATGCCTGTTCCCAATCCCCACGGATCCAGAGCTCGGGTTGGTCGACGCCCAGCAACCGTGCGGCCCAGCCCAGCGCGCGCACCAAGGTGGCGGTGCTCTCGGGGTCCTGCTTGCTCGCCCCTTCGAGCCAGGGCATGCGCAGGCTGTGCTCCGAAGCCAGCTTCAGCGCGGCCGGTTCCAGGCGCTTGAACACGGCGTCGAGGTGCACCTGCGCCTCGCTCAGCTGACTCGTGGCGCCGAGCGCGGCCGTCTGCCAGCGCTGGGGAGTCACGCCCCGTGAGGGCGCGATCGCGCCGTCGGGGCGGTGCTGGGTCGCGAGCAGGGACTCGTTGATGTCCGCCTCGCCCAGCGTCTCCAGGGCGATCGCGGCGTTCCAGGCGGCGTCGGTGTCTTCCGCCTTCTCGAACAGCCAGAGCGCGCGGCGGTAGACGTCGGGGTTCCTCGGATGATGCCGCGCGGCGAGCTGGAACTGGCGAGCTGCAGGTACGTACTGCTGCTCGGCCTCGTAGAGCTCGCTCACGAAGTAGTAGAGGTCGAGCGCGCTCGGGTCGTTCTCGAGCGCACGCTGAAAGCTACGCTTGGCTCCGTCGAGCTCATCGAGCTCGTCGCGATACAACAGGCCGAGGCGCTTGCTCAGCTCGAAGCTGACCGGCCCCCTGGGCATGCGCTCGAGGCTGGCCTCGTAGGCCTTCGCGAGGTCCGAGAAGCGGCGGCGGGCCGCCAGCACCTTGCTCGTCAGCTCCAGGGCTTCGAGCGCACCAGGGTCGGCGTCCAGGGCACGACGGCACAGGTCCAGCACCTCCTCACCGCCCTCGAGCTCAGCGTCAGCGAGCTTTGCCGCACGGATCCAGATGCGAGCCTGCTCCTCGTGGTCCAGGGTCACCTCGCCCGCGTTGGTCAGCGCACGGATCGCCTGAGCCGGTCGCTCCAGCTGACTGAACGCAGCGGCGAGCTCCAGGTAGGCTGAGGCGTTCGCGGCGTCCGCGGCGCAGGCCGACTCGAGCACGGTCACGGCCTTGCGCGGGTCCTGGTGCTCGAGCCATATCTTGCCGAGCTCGACCAGGCTCATGCTCTTGACGTGAGGGTCGTCGGTCTGTTCCGCGCGGCGACGCACCCAGTCGCTCAGGCGCTGGATGTCACCCCCCGCGAGCACCAGCGCCTTGGCCTCCGAGAACGCCACGGCGTCGAGCGGCGTGATGGCCAGCGCCTTGTCGTAGTTGTGCAGCGCCTCGTCCTGCTTGCCCTGCCCAGCCTTGGCGCGCGCCATGCCGACGTAGACCAGAGCGTGCTCGGGGCCGCGCTTGCTACCCAGCTTGAGCAGCTGCTTCTTGTACTCGACCAGCGCGGCGCCGTACTGGCCCGCGGCGAGCAGCTCGGCGGGGTCCGGTGGCGGCGGCGCGCTCGGGCGCACGGACAGCGGCGCCGAGCTCGGAGGCGCAGCACGTGAGGAGCTCGGCGGTCCGGCCACGGCGCGCATACCTGGGTTGCTGCGCCCCGTCGGCTTGGGCGGCGGCTTGCCCAGACGCCCGGAGCTTTTCGGCGCCTCGCTGATTGGCGGCTGGTCGGCAGCGCTCGCGGGAGGGCGCTCGGAGTTTCGGGGCTCGAGCAGGACCTGCATCAGGCGCTCTCTTGCGGGAAAGAAGCCGACGACCTTGAGTTCTCCGAAGGCGGGGTCTTCGCGCATGCGCTCGTACAGCGCCTGGACGTCCAGCGCGCGCCGCTCGCCTTCGGCCCGCTCGAGGGTCAGGAGCAGTAGCCGCGTGAGCAGGCCTGGCTGAGGCGCGACCTCACCGGCGGGCCTGGCCGAGATCATCACGCTCACCTCGGGCACCTCGGCGAAGCGCTGCCGAATCGCGTCCACCAGCTCGATGCCCAGCGTCGGGTCGTCCTCGTCCTCGACGTAGAGCAAGTCGAAGACCAGGAGGCGCGCGCCGGGGCGCCCCTCGAGCAGCTCACGAAATTTCCCTACAGAAAATACACCTCCCCGAGGGTCATCGAGCACCAGCTTTGGCTCGCCGTCGCTCAGCCGCGCGTAGCCGGAGAAGTAGACCAGCGTGTCGCCGCTCTCGACGGCGGCGAACGCGCGCTCCAGACGGCTCTTCAGCTTGCGCCGCGGCTTGATCCGCTCGAGGGCGAAGCGCGCGTCAGGCTCCGCCAGGCGGTCTTCGATGAGGTCTCCATCGAGGGCGCAGCCAGGGCGGGGCACGCAGCGAGAGTTCTGTTCGTAGTTGGAGGCGAGGATGACGGCGAGTCGCATGATCGAGAGGGGTCCTGGTGGCTACCACAAGCTGGAGCGGCTTTCCCATAGGGAAGCGGACTTCATGCTGAGCACAATGATCCAGCACGCGTGTTTCGTGACCAAGCAACGTCCCCTCGCAGTGAGCGTAACGGACTACGGGAACTAGTTCAGACTGCGTTGATCTGGCTTGCCCAGGCGTCCGAGCACACGCCGCACCACATCGCTGTCATCGGCATCTGGCCAGCGTCGCAGATACTCGTGCAAGTCAGCACGCGCAGCCTCCGGTGCCCCCAGCTCGGCGTTGAGGATCCCGCGATCGCGGAGCGCCTCCTTGGAGTCGGGGATCAGCGCGAGCAGGCGGTCGAGGACCACGAGAAGTCGGGGCAGCTCCCCACGCTTTAGATACACGCTGCGCAGGTTCGTGAGCATGCGCGCGAGGATCAGTCGCAGCGGGCTCGGATCGAGCAAGCCCTGCTCGAGCACTCGGCGGGGCCAGCCCACGCGGTCGAGCATCTGCTCGAGATCCCGCAAGTCGAGCACGCGACCCCCAGAGAATGGATCGAGGATCAGGTGCTCGTCGTCGGCGCCATCGAGGCGCACCAGGAAGTGCCCAGGAAACCCCACTCCGCTCGCCTGGAGTCCCGCCCGCTGCGCGACCTCGACATAGACCAGGGACAGGCTGATCGGGATCCCCACTCGCCGGGTGAGCACCTGGTCGATGAACGAGTTGTCCGGGTCGTGGTAGTCCTCGTGGTTGCCGCTCAATCCGAAGCGCTCGCTGAGCTCCAGCGCCAGGGCCTCTGCCTGATCGCTCAGTCGCGCGTCAGCCAGCGTCACCAGGGGCCGCGCCAGGTCGTCCAGCGTCTTCTCGACACTTTGCCAGCTGAGCGAGGGTCGCGCATCGCGCGCGATCAGCAGCGCCCCCGTCAGCAGATCGAGGTCCTCGTCTTCCTGGGCGGCGAAGTCGGAGAACTCGAGCTCCGCACGCCAGGGTACCTGGGAGCGCGTCACTCTGAGGGCTCCTGACAGCAACGGAAGCCGATCTCGTAGAACCGGAAGCCGTCACCATGGGTGATGATGTCGTTCTGGCAGGTGCGTGTATCCGCCCAGTAGCGCCCCTTCAGGTTGCCGTGGAACTGACTCGCGCCACCGTCGCGGCGCCGCGTCCACTCTTCGACGCTGCCAGTCAGATCACGGACACCTGCGACTCCGACGCACTCCGGGTAGTTGCCTGCGGCCTCGGCCTGATACAGCTCGCGCACGTGATCTGCCGCGGCCTTCGCGCTCGAGGAGACCTGGCTCACCCCCTCCAGCAGAGCCTCCAGGGAGTCATAGCCCGATCCATCGAAGGTATACGGCCAGCCGCTCAGCAGCGTCTGGTTGTACACCTTCCAGGTCTTCGCATCGTTGCACACCCCCGGTTCGCGGGTGTCTCCGTACGGATACTTTCTACCCTCGGGACCACCGCAGGTGAAGGCCCACTCGTCATCGAAGCACAGGCGCTTCGCGTGCCGCGCGCACCAGGCCTCCGCTTCATCGAAGTCGAGCATCACGAGCGGCAGCGCCCCTTCGCGGTTCGGTGCTTCGTAGCGATCCATGCACACCGGCGCTGGCAAGCTCGGGTCGTCGATCAATTGCATATCCGCAGGGCATGGTGCCTGGG
>JAGQIY010001068.1 GCA_020430865.1 Myxococcales bacterium | reverse complement strand
CCTCGGCCATGCTGAAGGCGATGGAGAAGGCAGGCTGGGAGACCCACAGCGTCGAGAACGTCTCGATGCACTACTCGTGGACCATCAAGAAGTGGCACGACAACTGGCTGAGCAACAAGGACAAGGTCATCGCTGCCTACGGCGAGCGTTGGTTCCGCATCTGGCACATGTTCCTGGCGTGGTCCGTGATCATCGCCGAGCAAGGCAACGCGGCCTGCTTCCAGGTCGTGCTCAACAAGAACCTGGATCACTACGATCGCAGCCGTTGGGTGCGGGAGAAGGCCGCCATCCTCGGCGATCGCCTGCGCATGAACGGCAAGGCCCAGAACGAGGTCCGCGCCGCCGAGTAGTCCCTGCCCGCAGGCAGAAACGAAAGCGCGTTCGAGCGGTGCTCGAGCGCGCTTTTCGCGTTCTTGGGAAGGCGTGGGAGCCGCTACTTCGTCAGGCGCAAGAACGGCCCCGGGTCCAGGAGCGCCCCTTGGTCGCGCACCTCGAAATGGAAATGAGGACCGTGAGGACCGGCGTCAGCCCCGGCACCCAACGCGTCGCCTTGCCCCACGACATCTCCCACCTTCACCCGTATCGACCCCAGGTGGCCGTAGTGCGTGGTCAGGCCCGAGCGATGCTTCAGGGTGATTCGCTTGCCGAAACCATCGGGCGAATCACCTGCCTCCAGGACGGTCCCGGGCATCACCGCCTTCACGCTACTTCCCTGCGACAATACGAGGTCCGCCCCAGTGTGGACCCTCGCCGCGCCGCCGCCAGCGTACCCCGCCAGCAGTCGTGCTCCGTCCGCAGGGGCCTCGGAAGCTGCGAGACGACGGGCGAGGACACGCCGGCGCCAGGCGTCATACCGGGGAGACGTCTCCGAGTCCTTGTCGAGGTACAGCTCCGTCAGAAGCGCTACGTAGCGCTCGGTCTCCTCGGGCAGCCCGACGTCTGCCTGCTCGAGGTACCGCGCGACGGCGTCCGAGCCCGCATTGTAGGCTGACCAAACGAGGCGCCGACGCTCGGCCATGGGCCTTCCGGCGAAGTGCCCGGACAGCTCCTTCACCAGCTCCGCGCCGAGCTTCAGGTTCAACGCAGGATCGTAGAGCTCCTCATCATTTCCCAGGGGGATCCCGGAACGCGCACTCACGGCCCGCGCGGTCGCAGGCATCAGCTGCATCAAGCCGAGGGCGCCTGCCGGGCTCTTTGCCCTTGGATCTCCGCCAGATTCCGCGAGCACCATCAGCGCGAGCGCGTCAGCGTCCACTCCGGTTCGCGCCGCTTCCGCGTTGATCAGCTGCTCGTGGCGCTTCACGTCAGGTGGCAGCCAAGTGATGGCCAGGCGCGAGTGAAGCGTCTCGGCCTCGGCTTGCTCCCCTGCATCATCCAAGGCCGCGGAGCAAGCCGCCACGCCCCCAGCACACAGACCGGCGACGACGAGGCTCGCCGCCCAGCCAACCGCCGCGCGCCGACGGCTGCTCATCGCACCCCGCGGAACCATCTTGCCAGTTACTTCTGCTTTCTTCATACTCACTATCCTCTCGATACGCGGTCCAAGGCCGCTACTCAGCGCGCCCAGCCCAGGCACGGGTTGGGCGCGCAGCTCTTCTAGACTCAACAAGGCTCGGGCATAGCCGGCTGGGCTCTCACCCCCAGCGAGCGCGTCCAAGTCGCAGCAGAGTTCACGCTCCTTGCGCACCTCTCTCCCCAGCCACCAGACGGCGGGGTGAAAGAAGAATACAATTTCCGCAGAGATTTGCAGGAGGTTGAGCAAGTAGTGCCGTCGCACGACGTGCCCGATCTCGTGGCGGATGATCGCTTCCACGCAGTCAGTGGGCAGGTTCGCCAGCATCGCGAGCGGGAGGACGACCACCGGGCGTAGCACGCCGAGCGTGTAGGGTACGACGTACGGGCCTGCCATCGCGACGAAGCGCAGCCTCGCAGGAGCCCCGGCAGACGTCGCGACGTCTTCGCAGCGCGAGAGCCAGGTTGGTTCGAGCTGCATGGCGCGACGCAGCGTCTCCCGCTCGCGCGCCATTTGCACCAGGCCGCGAATGCACAGGAAGCACACCACTAACATCCATGCGGAAGCAATGAAGATCTCTCCTCGACCCAGCCATGGGCTGGGGGTGAGGCCAGGCTCCGTCCCGCCCGGTCCGCGAAGCGCGGCAGCCAACGCCGTCGTTCGTCCCGGGGCCACGAACGGCATCTCCGTAGTAGCCGCTGGCGCCCGATGCCAGAGGGTCAAGAGCAGCCCGAGGGGCAGCGAGAGCATTCCCAGCGTGCCCAGGCGATGCCTTCCAACCGGGTCGAGCACGCACGTTCGGCTCACGAGCCAGTACAGCGCTGCGACGAGAGTCGCTTGCCAGAGCCCGTGGGCCAAGCCGTAGCAGAGCAGCGCCGCAAACCGCTCGAGGTGCGCCAGAGTCATTCGCTCTCCCCCTCGATCCGATCCAGGAGCTGGCGGATCTCCGCGATCTCTTCCCGCGACGCCGGCTTCAGCGACAGCGCGCGCATCACCATGCCGCTCGTGGAGCCGCCAAACGCCTTCCCTAGCAGGTCCTTCAGCAGGGTTCGCTGGACTTGATCGCGCTTGATTGCCGCGCGGTAAACGTGGCTGCGGGCGCTCTCGTCCCGCCGCACCAGACCCTTCTCGAAGAGGATCTGCAGCTGCTTGAGCGTGGTGGTGTAGGCCCCGGGGTGCCCCAGGGCTTCGTGTATCGCGCGAACGGTTTGAGGGCCTCGGTCCCACAGCACCGCGAGGATGCTGAGCTCGGCGTCGGTCGGCTTACCCATGACTACGGGCACGCTTATACGACACGCTTCGTAGTTTGGTCAAGTGTCGTACGAAGTTCTTCGTATGTAGTGACGGAGAGCCTCCGATGGGGCTTGGAAGGCCCGCGTGCTCGGGACCGAGCCTCAGTTCACCGAGCGGTCGAACTCGATGATGGGACGTGGGTTACCGTTCGGCCAGCTCACGGTGAGCTTGCGCGAGCCCCACTCGGACCAGGTGAACGTCCATACCGCGTAGCCGTTCTTGCGCACTGGCATCACGATACTCGCGACACCCTTCTTCACGAAGGCGGGGATGCCCCCTGGGTTCTTACCCTCCGTGAGCGCGGCACTCATGATCTGGTTCGATCCGTCGCCGAGAGTACGGCAGCTCACTCTAAGCCACTCGCGCACCAGCTTCGTCTCGCACCCGAGCGGAGTCGAGTGGCGTACCGTGATTTCGCCCACCGCGTTCCACTCGGCAATTGTCGGAGGCTTGCTGGTTCCTTCCGTGGGGATCCCGGTGCGTGACTGTGGCTGCTCGGCCGGCGCTGGCTCCTCACTGCCCTCGTCGGCATCATCGGCTGGGGGCGCGGCAGCTGGAGTCGGCTCCGCGGGGTTCGACGGCAGCTCGGGCCGAGCGGCCGCTGGAGTTGGTGTCTGGTCGTCGCTCTGCTTGCAGGCGAGCAGAGCGACGAACACCAGCGCTAGTGCCCCCCCCCGACCCCCGCGTCGCAGCTCGAGGGGACCAGAGAACCTTGATTGACCGCCGAACGACATGAGACCTCCTGGACGTGATCTCGTCAGGATCGCCCCGCGCCGCGCCCGGCTCAAGCAGGATCAGCGCCGATGTCGGCCGGCGAGAGCGAACAGCTCGGAGGCGGAGTCACTGGGGGCAGGAGTTGTCGTGCTGGTGCGGACGCTCGGAGGCGATGGCCTCACACAGCGAGTGGCACGGAGCCGATGGATTCGGACCACACTCGCGGTACTCCGCGCCCACGACGACGCCAGGACAATTGCTCGGTATCACCCAGCACACGCCACCAGCATCCGTCACGTTGCAGCTGTCACCGAGCTGCGCGCACTTCGCGCCAGCCGGGCACTGCAAGCCCGCGATGCCCAGGCAGGTGCGCGT
>JAGQIY010001067.1 GCA_020430865.1 Myxococcales bacterium | reverse complement strand
TCCGGATATCGGGTCGTGGAGTAGATTCGTATCCGCGCGAAACTGAGAAAGAGCGACGCTGCGCCGCTGGCTCGAGTCGCGCACGCAGCGGACTCGATACGGGCCGTAGGGACCCGGCGAGTCGTAGTGGGTGGACGCCACCTCGCCGGTGCCTGCGAGCCCGACGTAGAAGCCATCGTCGTCCGTGCGCGTCCACCACACGCTGTGTGTTGCGTTGCCGAACAGGTCGGGCCGCAACCAGCGCGGCCCCGTGACGGCCTTCACGCTCGGGTCGAGGAACAGCGTCTGCAGCTCACGAGCGGTGGGCAAGCGCCAGTCGCGGTGCCCTGCGGTGCTGGCTGCCTCGCAGGCCCAGCCCGCCTGGAAGAGATGCAATGGTGCCGCTAGCGCCTCGCGCTGCCAGGTGATGCCTTGAGCATGATCGAGGATCTCGGGGCCCCGCACCTCGAAGCGCGCGCCCTTGCCAAGTTGCCGCGCGGATTCTGGTGTGCCGGGCAGAGGTAGCCATGGAAGGAGCTCGTCCTGCTCGCCCTCGGCGTCGTGGCGCGGCAGTGGGAGCGAGCGCATCAACGTCGGCAAGCGGTCGAGATCGGCGATCGCCAAGACCCTCGGATAGCGCTGCCAGGGGTAGGGCTCGGCGTCCGAGGCGGGGCTGAGCTGCGCACTGGTCAGGCTCAGCGCCACCCGATCCCCGGCCGCGACCTGGGTCAGACCGAAGCTCGTCGAGTGCCGCTTCCTGCAACCCGAAGGAGCCTCCCCCGTGCTGCTCCGTGCCCCGAGTGGAAGCGAGAGCAACGCTCGTGTCTCGTGATCGGGAACCTCACTCGTTCCGTGAGGCAGCGAACCCGTCAGGTAGACCTCGTCGATCACGCGCAGCTCGACCAGCCGCTCGCACTCCGTCTGGCGCTCGCGCATGCCGACCACCACTCCGACCAGGCCCGAGCGCGCGTCGGCCTGAAGGCTGGCTTCCGCCGCGCGAGCTCCAGTCAGCGCAACCCGCGTCGGCGACCGCTTCGGATCGGGGGGAGGGGGGGCGCTGAGCGAGTCCTCCGGGTCTGTGTCCTCCGTGGCAACGCTCGCGGGGGGCTTGGTCAGCCGGGGTCGCGGAGCTTTCGTCGGTCGACAACCGACACAGCACGCGAGCAATGACCCAGCGGCGATCCCGCGCCCCGCCGCGCTCAGCAGTCGCGTCATCATGACTCAAGGCAGCGCGCCAAGCTCGCCTTCGGGGTCGGCGAAGATGCGGCTGATCGTCCTGCTCATCTTGGATGCATGCATGCCGTCCAGCACCCGGTGGTCGAACGTGGCGAAGGCTCGCAGCACCTTGCCCGGTACGATCTCACCCCCCTCCACGACCGGTTCGTCCGAGATCGCACCCAGCGCGATCAGCAGTGGGACCCTGCTGTACGGTACCAGGGGGACGTACGCTTCCTTCAGGCCGAGGCTGCCGATGTTGGTCACCATGGCGGAGCCGAACGGATCCTTTGGAATTCCAGCCCAGCGTAGGTCGAGGTTCGCGACGAAGGACAACCAACCCATCAGATCGAGGGCGGGGTTCAGCATGAAAGCGGGCAACTTCTTGAACAGCTGGCGCGAGCCCTCGAGGTTCTTGTCCTGGCGCTGCCGCACGCGCTCGACCTTCGCCTCGAACTCCTCCACGATCTCGAGCAGGGTCTTCTCGTGAGCATCGAAGACCGTGGCTCCGCTGAGGTCGATCTCCCCGCTCTCGGCGTCCTCCATCGCGACCTGGAAGAACACCCCGATGTCATCGCGCAGGTAGATGTGATTGAAGCGCAAGATGGCGTTGGCGTCCGGCATCTCGGAGAGCGTGATGGCCACCGCTTTGGCCATGACGTGGGACAAGGTCAGGTGCTTGCCAGTGCGCTCGCGAAAGGCCTCCACGTAGCCCAGTATCTTTTCCGCGCGGAGCTCAAGCGTGCCGTAGACGCTGGGGTCGTACGCGTTGCGCCAGGTGCCGATGGCGATGCGGCGGAACGACGAGAGGCTCGGCTTGCGCTTCAGGGACAGGTTGGGCACTTCCGACGAGGGTATCTCCGGGCTGCCGATTGGTCGAGACGCCTGGTGAGATATCCGCGCCCGATCGTCGTCGATCGCCTCGCGGCGCAAAGCTCACTACGCAAGCAGCCTCGCCGCAGCGGCCAGAGCACCGAAGGGGACGGATGCGAGCAAGACGGCGGCGGAGGCTGCGACGAGCAGGGTGTTGGCGACGGGGCGGTCTCGCAAGAGCGCCGCCCACTCGGCGCCCAGCGAAGGCACCCCATCGGCGTCTCGGGTGCCTTCTACACGTTCCCACACCCCGGACTCCAGTTCCCTCAAGCGTTCGGGGGTGGGGGTGAGGGTATCGAACCAGTGCGCCGTTCGTTCTTCGTTCATCACTTCAGGTCCTCCTCGCTGAATCCCAGGCTCTCCAGCCTCGATTTCAGGTACTCTCGCTGTCGCTGAGTTACCTTGCGGATATTGGATGGGGTG
>JAGQIY010001066.1 GCA_020430865.1 Myxococcales bacterium | reverse complement strand
TGCCTGGGTGGGCGCGGCGTCCGGGGCGGCCTGCTGCTCGACCGGCGCTGTGTCGACGGGCTCGGCCGCCGCCTGAGTCGCCTCGGGCGGGGTCGGAAGCGCAGGCTGCACGGGACTGGACGCCTGCACCACGGTGCCGCTGCTGTCGCCGGAGCTCCGCAGGTGCGTCAGCACTCCACCCAGACCGAAGGCAGCCACACCAACCACCACCCAGATCCCGATGGATACCCAGTTCGTACGCCTCGGTGGGGGCCCGGCGGAGAGAGACGCCAGGCTGGCCTGGGCGTCCCGGCGTTTGGTGACGACGGTCGCGTCCGTCCAGTTCTCTCGGTACTGCTGCGTGCCAGCATCGCGCACCACCACGCTGGGCCCCTGCTCTTCGGTGTGAGTCGAGCGTTGTGGAGTGTGGACTCCAGCGACCTCTCTCGCGGAGGCGGGAGGCTGGTAGTCGTCGCCGGGGTCGGCTCCTCGCCGAGAGCGCGGATCACTCACGCCATGCGTTATAGCCGGCCGACCTGACCGAGACCAGCCTCACTCAATCCGACATCGGCGCTGTTTCAACTACCCTCGCCTCCCCCGAGCACAGCGCCCCAGCCTCGACGCCCCAGCCTCGACGCCCCAGCCTCAGCGTCCTGGCCTCAGCGTCCTGGCCTCAGCGCGTTTCGACATGGAAGTGCACCAGTCGCCTTTGCGCAGCGGCTCGCTTGAAAGGGAACGGGCGAGCGACGACAATCGACGCGTGTGTCGTTCCTAGTTCTCATGGCACGCTGCAGCCTGCGTCGCTCCCGTTCCGGGTGATCCAGGAACCGTCAGCGGATTCGCCCACTTGACTCGCGGGGGAAACCGAACTGCCACCAGTTCCTCGAACCTGATCGCCATGCTTGACCCTTCCACCCTGCACCCCGGACGGCGCCGGCTTCGTTCCTGCTGGGCCCTCGGCGCCTGCTACCTGACCTGCGCTTCACTGCTACTCATGTCGAGCAGCGCCTGGGCAGATGGCGTTTCCCCAGAGCAAGCCACGGCAGACGAACGCGGCGAAGCACAGGCGCACTACACCGGAGGGGTTCAGCACTACGAAGCGAAGCGCTTCGCCCAAGCGGCGCAGGCTTTCCGGGCGAGCCTCGATGTGGTGGCCAGTCCCAACGCTCGCCTGATGCTGGCGCGAGCGTTGCGCGAGGCAGGCGATCTTCCGACCGCCTTCGAGCAAATGGCGCAAACCCAACGCGACGCCGCGCATCTGGCGGAGCGGCTGCCCAAGTACGCGGGCACCGCGGAGAGCGCAGAAGCCGAACTCCGTGAGCTCCGCGCAAAGGTCGCCTCGATCAGCGTCGAGATCAGTGGTGGAAGCGCCCTGGAGGTCTGGGTCGGCAAACGCAAGGTTCCCCAGACGCTCTGGCGAGGGGTAGCGGTGAAGCCAGGCCTGGTTCACGTGGTTGCGCGACTACCCGGCGGGCGTCGCGCGTGGCGAGCCATCCAGGTCAAGCTTGGCGAGTCGAAGACCGTCCGGCTCGACCTGACCTCCGCCGACCAGGGCCCCGCGAACATCGTCCCCTGGTCAGCCGACGCCGGAGCAGCCCCCGAGTCGGCTTCCGACGACGACGCTCCCGCGTCAGAGCCGCGCACGACCGAGGTCTCGCGGCTTGATCCGCGCGGAGACAAGCCACCATACCGCGAGCTGAGCTACGTCGCCGCGGGCGTTGGCGCAGTCGGTCTGGTCACGTTCGGCGTCGCGGGGCTGATGAGCCAATCGACCCACTCCCAGCTCGAGAGCGATTGCCCCGACGGGGCGTGCCCCGAGAGCAGCGGAGGACTGATCGACCGCGGCAAGCGCGAGCAAACGATCGCCAACGTCGGTCTGGGTGTCGGCCTGGTGGGTTTGGGGGCAGCCGCCGTCCTCTACTTCATGGACCAAGAGTCGACCCCGAGCGCCGCCTCCCGTCGGACGCTGCGGACCGCAGGGCGAATCCACGTCGGTGCCGGGTTCGTTGGCTACGGAGGACGGTTCTGATGAGTC
>JAGQIY010001065.1 GCA_020430865.1 Myxococcales bacterium | reverse complement strand
TGTGACGCAGTAGATCCACGCCAGGTTCAACACCAGCTTCGCCATGCTGGCGTAGGCGCCGAGGCTGTAGGCGAAGAGCTCCTTTCGACGCCACTCAGCGAACGCCTCCGGGGTCACGTGGGGAAAATCCTCCGCGCGTTGCTTCTGGATGTCGAGCTTTCGCACCGTGTTCCAGATCAGGAAGAACACGGCGATGATGTCGGTGAAGTCGGCCATCGGGCACCTGGGCAGCGGCGGCGCACCCTAGCCCACACCCCGCCTCGGTGCCATGTCAGTCGCGCGGCTTGCGGTCGCAGGCTCGCGCGCCGTCAGTCAGCTGGACTCACTCTCGCGACTCGTACACGTTGCGCGCCGGCAGCTCGAGGCCGGTGAGGAACCCTCCATTTCCACAGCCGGTGTCGATGCCGACCACCGCGGGTCCTGCCCACAGATCGGTGGGGTCGTCCGGCGTGTAGTCGCTGAGCTCCGGTGGGAGGTACTCGGTCCGGGTGTGGCCGAAGACCACCACCTTCCCACGATAGTTGCGGAAGAACGCTTCATCGCGACACCAGAGCAAGGCGATGGGCGCTTTCACGTCCCTGGGATGCAGGAAACCGTCGGGGCCATGGGGGAGGCCCGCATGGACGTAGATCGCGTGATCGTCCTCGTACCAGTACGGCAGCGAGCGGAACCAGTCGACGACGTCCGGAGGGAAGAACGAACCCGTGAGCATGGCGGCGCGCTCCTCGGCGCTGGGTAGCTCGCCCTCCTCGGGCACGGCCCCGCCGACGAAGGAACGATAAGCCGCCAGACAGCCATTGCCGGGAGGCAACACGAACTCGTCCCAGCCCCGATCGATCACGCGCAACCAGGCGTCTTCGTGGTTACCTCGCAGGGCGATCACTTTCGCCGGAGTGTGCCCCGGGAGAGTCCGGATGTAGTCGATGACCTGAGCCGAACGTGGACCACGGTCGATGTAGTCTCCCAGGAAGATCAGGGTGTCTTCCTCGTCGAGCGTCGGAAAACAGGAGAGCAACTTGAACAGAGCCTGGGTGTCCCCGTGGACATCTCCAATCGCAAACGTGCGGCCGGCCATCTCCCTATCCTGTCAGCACCTGGGAGAGGTGGGAACCCGCAATTTCTCCGCTCGCGGCGACGCCCGGCCTTCGCAGCGCTCGAGGAGTCGGCTCCCGGCTCACCATTCTTGTGACCTCGCAGGCCCGCGACGAGCACTCTTCACCGGACGTCGCGGAGCAGCCGCGCGACTCGGCGACGAACGGCCACCTCGAAGCTGTGTTCGTACCCAGGGCATGCGTACACGAACAGCGCGGGGAGCCAGGACACGCGCTGCAAATCGCCGTCACGCACCCGGAAAGCTCTATCCGAGCAGCGAAGCTGGCCTGAGAGCAGCAGCTCGCCCCAGCTGGAGCGGCCGCTCAAGACGCGTCCGAGGCCCGTCCGCGTCACCGTCACCAGCTGATCGTAGTCAGGGTCCAGGCCATCTCGGACGGCGCACCCTCCCCCCCGAAGCTGCAACGTCCAGGTCCACGTGTCGACCGCCTGGCAGCCATCCGCCTGGATGCTTCCGCGCGGTTCGAGGTTCCCCCGTGCTTGGAGGCCGCCGCGTACTTGGAGGCAGAGCGCCAAGGGTACGGTGTCCTCCGCCAGCGCCGCAAGGCGCGGAGCTAGGCGGTTCTCGAGCCAGTCTCGGATCTCGGACGCTTCACAGCCTTTGACGGACGCCTCGGGATCCCAGAGCACGGGCACCTCGAACGGTACGAAGGTGGGCAATCGAGCCGAGCCACGGCGCTGGACCAGCGGGCTCGCCCGCTGAAGGTGCTCCACCTGGCCACGCTCCAGCGTGATCAGGTCCCCCACCTCGAGATCGAGTCGGTTCAGGCTTGGAGCGAGCGCCGCCAGGTCCCGCGCGAAGCGCTCGGGGGTCACCGGGAACGCATTGCTCGCCAAGGAGTCGTAGGGCGCGTTGGGGATCACCGAGGCGGCCGCGGGCGCCACCACCGTCGGCTCCTCTGCTCCGAGCCTCGCCAGTGCCCTCAGCTGCTCTGCGTAGCTCCCGCGCGGAAATCCGATGGCGCCAGCCAACTGCGGCGCGACCTCCAGTACCGGACACCAGCGCGCGAGGTGTAGGTCAACGCCCTGCCCTGCGGCACCTCTCAGCACCTCGAGCGTCCGCCCGACTCGCTCTGGACCTCCGAGCACCGAGTCGACGTGGTTCCAGGCCACCCCCTCCGCGCTGATCACCGCGATTCCCCACTCCGTGGCGGTGCCATGGGAAGGCGTCGTGAGTAGCGCGCCGTCGGCCAGCTCCACGCTTTGCCAGGTGTCGAGCACCTGCGCCCGCAGAAAGCCCAGCTCGCGACAGACTTCTGCCACGAACGCGTCCGCGGTCAGCACGACTGACTCCGGATCCTGCCTGGCCAACCAGGCCAGACTATCCACATCGAAATGGTCCGGGTGACGGTGGGAAACGACGATGAAGTCAGGCGCGAGGCCCTCTCGATCGAGCACCCTCGCGGGAACCAGCCTCGAGAGCCCAGCGTCGTGGACATCGTCGAGCAGCGGGTCGAACAGGATGCGCGTGCTGGCCATGCCGAGCTCGAGCAACCACATCGCGTGCCCCAGGTAGTGCCAACGCATCCGCTGCAGTATCCCCCAGGCATCGCCTCGCACACCACACGCCCCGAGCTTTTCGGGCTACGCTGTGCGACGTGAAGCGGGTGTTCCTCACCAGGGACGGCGAGCTGTCGGAAGACGTCGTGCGCAGGGCCGCGGTCAGTCTCGCGACGTACCTCGTGGGGGGCGATCAGGGCCTGACCAAGGCCCGAGATCCCGAGGGCTGCTTCAAGCGGGTGGTGGAGGGTCGTGAGGATTATCCCGGGTACATGACGTGCGAGGATCTCCACGGCGCCTGGCTCTGGCTGCTGTGTGGGGAGCATCGCTACTCGGGCCCAGCGATGCGCGAGGCCATGGAGTTCTTCAACCGCATGGAAGCTTGGGGCTGGAACCCAGGGGAGACCATCTCCAAGCTGCGACGCCACGCGGGCTTCGCCTGGAGAGAGTACCTCGCGGATACAGACTGGGACATCAAGCCCGGCGATGTCGTCCAGGTCAGCGGGCGACGGGGCGCCCACACCTTGACGGTCGTCGAGGTGCACGAGCAAGCCGGACTGCCGGTCGCGCTCGACCACGCGGACTACGGTCACTTCAGTGACGCAGATCGGGATACCGATCTGCCGGTGAGCCACACCGCCCGTGTTTACCGTGGGGATCCGATTGTGCGCAAGGACGGCAGCTATTGCCTGGCCGGGCTGCCCATCCTCGGCCGCCTGGACTCATGGGCGTTGATGCGACACCTTCACGGGATTCAGCCGCTCAAGCCGGCGTTGGTGCCCAAGCCTTTCGAGGGGGGGCAAGTCGAGCGCGGCGGCGAGCCGCTGGTGTCCGCCGTCCTCCCGCGAGTTCTGCGCCTCGGCTCGCGAGGCGACGACGTGCGGGGGTGGCAACGCCTGCTCGCGCTGGCTCCTACGGGCGACTTCGACCACGCCACGGAAGTGGCCACGCGCACCTGGCAACGAGAACGTGGCTTGCTGGATGACGGCGTCGTTGGCCCAGCGACTCGCTCCGCCGCTCGCAAGGACACGCGTCCTGGGGGCTTCAAGGCGGCCAAGCCGATCAAGGACTCCGGCTGACTCGAGGGCTCGGGGAACGCTCTCCCCCAGTGTTCGCTGTCCTGAAGCGACGCCCATGCGCTTCCCCAGCAGCCTGTGGCAGCCTACAACCGGAAGCGCGAGGCTGGCTGGCGCGGCTCCCGGTCTTCAAAACCGGTGCAAGGCGTCGCACGACGTCTTGGGTGGGGGGCACGCCTGACGGCGCGCACCTCGGCAACCAGCGCTTCGCGCTGGCACTTGCCTCGGTATCGATTCCCATGCGCTTCCGCCGCCTCCAGCGGCGAAGCGCATGGCAACATCCAGCGGCGAAGCGCCTGGCGACCTCAGCTAGGGGGCTGGGTTCGATGCGGACGGACGAGGAACCTTGTCGGCGTCCGCCGCGCAGCGCACCCCCATCACGTTTCCGTCCACCGGGAGCGCCGGAGGATCCATGTCGAGCCCTCCGATGAGCTTGTACCCGGCCATCGCCGAGTCCGTCTGCGTCCACTCCATGAGGCCGTTCTCCAGACCAAAGATCCCGAGCTCGTTGGGAGGACGCGCGTCGACTGGCTCTGGCTCCTCGCCCATCGATCTCGCGGGGTTGGGCCCCACCACGCGTTGCCACTCCGCGAAGGTCAGGAGCCGCTTACCCGCCCACGCGCAGTACTCTTCAGCCTCGTCGAACGGGAGCTTCACGCCATGTGTGGGGTGCTCGGTGTGCGTGGTCATGACGTCGCGCTCGAAGAAGGTGAGCATCGCCACGTAGTCGCCCCAGCTCACCTCGGTGCGGTCGATGTAGAACGCCTTGACGCGGCCCTTCCCCGGGACCTTCAGCATGCTGGGACCTCGCCCCATCCACCGCGACTGCTCCGGTGCACTCGTCGT
>JAGQIY010001064.1 GCA_020430865.1 Myxococcales bacterium | reverse complement strand
TCGGTCGCGCCGGCGGCCGTCACCCCGGAGATGTTGATGCCCCAGCGGTTCGGAGAGCGCATTCGGAAGGCACGCAAGGAGAAGGGCCTCGGCCTGCGGGCGACCGCCCGCGACATCGGGATCTCGGCGACCTTCCTCTCCCGCATCGAGAGCGGGAAAGAGGACGCCGTGCCGCGTGAGGAGGTGATCCGGAAGCTCGCCGCGATCCTCGACGACGACTTCGACGAGCTGATGGCGCTGGCGGGGCGAGTCTCCCAGGCGGTGAGGAACCACGTCCGCGAGGACCCCCAGATGCCCGAGTTCCTGCGGCAGGTGCGCGAGCGGAACATCCCCGCCGAGGAGCTGCTGGAGATGCTGCGGAAGAAGAAGGAGGGCAACGACTGATGCTCGCGCCGATCAAGGTCCCCTTCCGCACGCACACCGAGCTCGACCACATGGCCGCCGAGCTGCTGCGGAAGTACTCCGCGTGGAAGGGGTCGCCGGCGCGCCCGCCGATCGACGTGGAGGAGATCGTCGAGGGGCTGCTGGATCTGGACTTCGAGGTCGAGGACCTGCGCGAGATCCTCGGCATGCCCGACGTGCTGGGCGCGACGTGGCTCGAGGATCGCCTGATCCGCGTGGACCAGTCGCTCGAGGGCAAGGAGGGGCGGTTCGCCTTCACCGTGGCGCACGAGGTCGGGCACTGGGTCCTCCACGGCCCGATCATCGAGATGGAGAAGGTCACGCTGCCGCTGTTCGCCGCCAAGCCCGACGAGGCGCCGAAGCCGGCGATCGTCTGCCGCTCGCGGGCCTACAAGCAGCCGGCCGAGTGGCAGGCCGACCAGTTCGCCGCGCGCATCTTGATGCCGGCGGCCGACGTGCGCGCCGTCGCGCGGGCGCTCCACGGGAACGAGCCGAAGGTGCTCGCCGATCTCGAGGCCCACCGGAGGGCGGGCGTCCTCGACCCCGAGCTCCGCGCGCTCGCGGGCGGGGTCATCGCCGACGGGAACTTCAGCAACGTGTCCAACGAGGCCATGAGCTACCGGCTGCTCGACCTGAAGCTGGCGGTGGACAAGGCCCAGTACCAGCCGGGGCTGTTCTGATGGGATGGCGGCCGGTCATGCGCACGGAGATCCGCTCTCAACCGTAGGAGGAGGCCATGCCCCGGCTTCAGTTCAAGAACTTCAGCGACCTCGCCTTCATCCAGTCCATCGACAAGCCGCGTTTCCTCGGGCCGCTGCTCGCCGGACACAAGGACTTCTTCGACCGGCAGAAGGTGGACGTCACGGCGCTCACCAACGACGACGCGTGCGACCGCCGCCTGCTCACCGTGTTCACGCAGCCGGACGAGGAGATGCCTGCCGACCTGCTGGAGGCCCTCTATGTCCTCGACGACCTCTCGGACGAGGGCGGGCACGACCGGATCCTCGACGAGGCCGAGCGGCAGGGCATCGACATCAACGGCCTGGGCGACGACCTGACCCCGGGCGAGTTCGCCATCGCCGTCCGAGATGCGCACCCGCGGCTCATCCGCGTGTGCCACGAGAAGACCATCTACCGGAAGATCAAGAACTACCAAGAGTACCAGTCGAAGGACGGCAAGGTGCTCACCCTGGCCCGTGCGAAGGCGAAGCGAGTCGAGTTGGAGAGCGCGCTTGGGCCCTGGTTCGAGTCCAAGAACCGCAGCCGGGCCTGCGAGATCTACGTCTACGAGGAGGACGACGAGATCAAGTTCCAGATCACGCACGGCCGCCCGTTCCGCACCGACGGCAGCATCGACAAGAAGCTGAAGCGCTCCCGGGTTGCCTACCGGCCCCAGAAGCACGACTCGGTCATCTACGACACGAGCACCCGCGTGCTGAAGATCAACGCGCAGACCGTGGGCGAGAAGGACCTCTACCGGCAGAAGATCGGTAGCGTCATCTTTGGCGACCCCGACTACTTCCCCGCCGGGGACCTCTACACGCTGGCGCCGTTGCGGCGCGGCAAGGCGGCGCTCGCCACTGTCGACGGCGTCGAGAGTGTCCGCCTCACCGAGGTCTGGATCCAGCTCGACGACGACCAGCGCTTCGTCCAGATCTCCCGCGCGTACAGCCTGCTCAAGGCGATCGACGACCACGCCAAGCCGAACCTCGCCGAGGGCAAGATCGTCCGCGCCTCGTTCCTCATCAAGTACACGAGCGGCGGTCGGCCCCGGAAGCTGGAGATCCGCCCGACGAACGTCGCGATCTACGACCGCGACCGGGACGGCGTGGCGGCCGAGGCCTTCATGCGCGCGAACGGCTTCCTGAAGGTGTGACGCCCATGCCGCGCAGCCTCGAGGCCTTCTGGCAGGTCCTGGAGACGAACCTCCCGCTCGGAGGACCGCGCAAGCACCTGCGCGAGGTGCTCGGGGACGACGTCGTCAGGGATCTGGAGGTCGCGGGGCTGCTGGCGCAACGACGGGTCGCCGACACCTACCCCTGCCCCGGCACCGGCGGATTCGACTGTCCCCGGGTGCTCGTGCCTCTCGACGACGGCACCTACGC
>JAGQIY010001063.1 GCA_020430865.1 Myxococcales bacterium | reverse complement strand
CTCGTGTCCGCGCGCACGACGCCGTCGCCGCTGGTGATCAGCACCAGATCGCCGGCCTCCATCGTGATCACACCATCCACGGACTTGACGCCCGTGAGGAACTCGCTGCCGGGACCGTAGTTGCCGATTTTTGGATCCCTGGGGATACTCCAGACGGACTCCGCGTTCCAGCTGGCCACGAACAGCTGAGTGCCGTCGGCGCTGAAGGCCATGCCGTTGGGGTAGCGGATGTCGCTGGAGAGGATCGCGAGGTTCTGGCCGGCTGAGTCCGTGAGGTAGACGCGCTCGGCCTTGGAGTCGCTGAACACGATCTTGTCGTCGGGAGCGATGGCGACGAAGTTCGTGGTCTCGAAGGGCTCTAGATCCCCACGGATGAACACGCTGGTGTCCCCGCTGGGGGTGACCTTCCAGATCACGCCCTCGGCGGTTCCCGTGGAGTCGTCTTGACCGCAGACCAGGAGGTCGCCGTCCTTGGTCAGCGCCATGCCGAGAGGAGACTTCACGCTGGCGAACTCGCTCACCTGACCCTGGTCGGTGACGGTCACGATGCGGTCGGTGCTGTTCAACCCGACGTACAGGATGGGATCGCCACCCGGCGTCAGTCCGAAGGCCAGTCCCTCGCTACCGCTGTCGAACTCCGCGAACGTCTCGACGTCCCCGGGCAGTGGCGTGCTCTGGCCGCCGCTGCCAGCGGAGCCTGCCGAGCCTCCGGATCCGCCCACCGCGCCGCTTCCGGAGCTGCCTCCGCTTCCGGCGCTGCCTCCACTCCCGTCAGCAGCGTCGTCGCTCGAGCAACTCACCATCAGCGCCCCCGAGAGCGCCGCCACCCACACCCACCGCATGCGACCGATCCTACCCGAGGTCGCTCGGCCGACAGAGCGCCTTGTGAGGGGCCGCCGCGGAACCGCCAACAACCCGAAAATCATGGCCTTTCTGCCTCTTCCCTGGGCCAAAAGGCGACCCGCCGGAGGGGCGGTGCGCTAGAGTGAGCTGCGGTTTCGTCCGGCTGGGCGAGCAGCTTTGGAGTGTGGCGAGGGTGAAAGCTCGGGCCACTCGAGACGTTGCACGAATCGTTCGGGCAACTCGCGCGTACAAGGGCAGATCAGATGGAGCGCATCGGTGAATACCTCGTTCGCCGCCTGGTGGGTGAAGGCGGCATGGGGAAGGTGTACGAGGCGGAGGAGCGGCTCTCGAAGCGCCGGGTCGCGCTGAAGGTGCTGCGCCCCGAGCTCGCCCGCTCCGAAGACGGACGCCGCCTGTTCCTCAACGAGATGACCATCCTGGCTCACCTCGATCATCCGAACATCGTGCGCAGCCTGGCCTGCACCGAGACCGACGGACAGCTGGTGATGGCGCTCGAGTTCCTGGAGGGGCACACGCTGCGCGAGCTGCTCACTCAGCGGGGGCGTCTCGACTGGGCGGAGGCGCTGTCCATCACCAACCAGGTCGCTTCGGCGCTCGCGGTCGCGCATCGCCAGGAGCCGCCGATCATCCACCGCGACCTGAAGCCCGAGAACATCATGGTGTTGCCGAGCGGCAAGGTGAAGGTCATGGACTTCGGCATCGCCAAGGTGCTCGAGGCCTTGAGCCGCACCACGACCCAGAGCGTGGGCACCCTGCAGTACATGAGCCCCGAGCAGATCGACGCCGTGGGAGTCGACGCGCGCAGCGACCTCTACTGCCTCGGCCTGATCCTGTACGAAATGCTCGCCGGCGTGCCGCCCTTCGAGTCGGCCTCGCCCCGGGAGCTGCTGAACCTGCAGTGCACCGCGCCGCCGCCCGAGCTGCCGGAAGACGTGCGTCGGGGGTTGCCTCGGGGAATCGAGCGGCTGCTCTACGAGCTGCTCGAGAAGTCCCCCGACGATCGCCCTGGCTCGGCCCTCGACGTGCTGCACGACATCGAGCCCTTCGCGCCCGCCGACGGCATCCCCGTCAGCGCGACGCGTTCCAGCGGCGCTGGCGCGCCTGGTAGCGATCCGGCCTCCGATGGTCCTGCGCGTCGCAGCCAGCCCAGCTCAGACCGCGTCAGCTCCGACCGGCGACCATCCGGCGCAGCCCGCGACTCCGCCCCGCGTGAAGCGGCCGAACCGCGCGGGGACTCTCCAGCGCGGCGCGCTGCCGAGCGTGACCTGCCTCACAACGACACCATCGCGCTGGTCGAGCGAGCCACCGAGCAGCGCCAGATCTCCACGCCTCTCGCCCTCGCCGTGGTGGTCGTGCTGTCCCTGGTCGCCGGGGGCGTGACGTATCTGATCAAGTCCCATCGCGCGAGCCAGCCGAGCGTCGCACCGAGCGCCGCGATCCCCGCGGGTAGTCCTCTGCGAGGCGCGACGCCAGCAGGGGATCCCGGACCTTGACCCTGCGCTCGCCTGAATCCGCGCGGATCGAGCGAGGCGCGCTGCGCTTCGAGCTCGGTCGAGCGAAGATCTTCACGGCGAGCCAGACCGGCGGCCCTCGAGGGCCACGTGACTGCGAGCTGTGGCTGGTCGAGGGGGGCGAGGGCCTGCTCTCCCTGGCTCAGCGCCTGATCGCCCTGGGGCGCCATGGTATCGGCCGCTTCTCGGACTACGGTCTGGCAGAGGGAGCGCTCTGGCTGTTGCGAGAGGTCGAGGGCACGCCCCTCGATCGCTTCGTGCGCGCCCGGCGTCACGACCTTGCCTCCTGGGGGCTCGCCGAGCGCCTGCGCCTGGGAGTCCAGTGCGCCCGCCTGCTCGAGGAATGCGAGCTCTCCGCCCTGTTCCCCGGACCCATGCGCCCCTCGGAGCTGATCCTCGATGGGAGCGGGCGCCTTCATACCCGTGCGGATACACTCGTCGGTTCACTCCTGGGCTTGCCGGAGCTTCCGGCGCACAACACCCCGGGAAACAGCCTGTCGCCGCGCTGGCTCCCGCCGGAGCAAGCGAGCGGCGCGGAGTGGGATGCGCTGGCGAACCGCTACGTGCTCGGGCTCGTGCTTTACTGGCTGCTTGCCGGCGCCCATGCCTTCGCTGGCCTCGGGTTGCGACACGGCCTCGAGGAGCAGCGCCTGCGAGGCGCGCCGCCGATGCCCGACGAGATCGCCCGAGAGCTGCCTCCAGGCCTGCAGGGGCTGGTGCTGCGCATGCTGGAGCCGAACCCCGACGCGCGCCCGAGCAGCAGCAGCGAGGTCGTCGAGCGCCTCGAGCAGTTCGCGAACTCATTGCCGCAGGGGAATGAACCGCTGAAACGTCGTCAGGCGAGGACGGAGCCGATGCTCGGGCCGGGAGCAGGGCAGGGGGTGAGGGACCCCCAGGTGCCGTCCCGCCCCGCCTCCAGCGATCCGCAGATCCATGAGGTCGCGACCTTGCACAGCGCGGGGAGCGACTCCGAGGCAGCCCAGGACTCCCCGGCGCAGGTCAGCGTGCGGGCGCTGCGTGAACACCGTGGGTTGCGCGGAGGGGCGCCGCAGCGCCGAAGTCCTGACGAGGGGCAGGCAACGCACGAGCGGCGCTCCGCACCCCCAAAAAGTAAGCGACCTGAACCGGAGCAGGCTGTGGACGGCTCCCCTCGCGGCAGCAAGGCGCGAGACGTGGATTCCGTCAGACCTCGGGGAAATACCCGAGCGCTGCGCACGCTGCTCGCGTTGTTGCCCGTGGTCGTCGGGCTCGGGATCGCTGGCTGGCTGCTCCACGAGCCAGCCAAGCTGGCCCCGGAGGGCCCGGTGGTGAAGCCGCAGCAGCCGCTGGATGCGTTTCACACCACGAGCGCGGACTGCGCTGGCTGTCATGCGCGACAGACCGCGGAGTGGCGCCGCTCGGTGATGGCCCACTCGGTGAAGAGCCCGCTGTTTCAGGGGCTCGAGATCTTGATCCAGGAACAGGTCGGAAAGGATCTCGACTGCCCAGGCGGCGCTGGCGTGCTTCGCCGCGTGGATACGCGTACGGCCTGCAGGGATCGCGACAGCGGGCT
>JAGQIY010001062.1 GCA_020430865.1 Myxococcales bacterium | reverse complement strand
TCCGCCGTCACAGTAGTTGCCGCTCTGGCACTGGCTGTCGATGGTGCAGCCTCCGGAGCAGTAGTCACCGGCGCACAGGTTGCTGGCGCAGTTCAGCGTCTGCAGCGACGGACAGGCCGCCGAGCCACCGGTGCAGTTCGCGGGTAGCGTTGCCACTGCGGGGGGACCGTTGCTGCAGCTCGCCGCGCGGCACTCGTAGCTGCTGGGTCGGAACACGTCACCCGGACAAGCCTTTGAACTCCCGGTGCAGGTCTCGGCGATGTCGCACGGACCCTTGGAGGTGTTGCAGACGGTGCCCGCGTTACCCGCGGCGTGGATACAAGAGTTGCTGCTGCCGTTGCACAGGTCTGTCGTACAGACCAGCCCGTCGTCGGTGCAGGGCGTGCCGGCTGTCTTCTTCGCATCCGCGGGGCAATTGACCTGGCCGTTCTGACAGAACTCCGCGACGTCGCACTCGCCCCCGGCCGCCTTGCACAGCGCGCCGGTGTTCGCGGGCTGCTGGGTGCAGACGCCGCTCTGGCACTTGCCTACGTCGCACGGGTTGCCCGGATTGGGGTCGGTGCAAGTCGTTCCGTTGGCTTTGTTGGGGTTGGTGCAATTTCCGGGACTGGCCTGATTGTAGGCTTGGCAGACGCCCGCGTTGTGGCACTCGTCTTGGGCCGTGCACGAAGCCACGTTGCAGCACACGCCGTTGGTGCAGTGGCCGGTGGAGCACTGCGAGTCCGATGTGCATGCCCGCCCCAGTCCGTGCGTGTACTCGACGTGTAGCTGCGGTCGTTTGCCAGCGTCAGCGTTGGGGGCGTTTGAAGAGTAGAAGAACTTCATCCGCGCGGGTGCAGTGTTCGAGGCATTGCTCGTGATCAGCCACCCATTGTTGTCGTTCGTCGTCGGGGATTCGACCCACGCCTTCACGTCCGATGTGACGTTGACGGTGTAGGCCTTTGCAGTGCTTACGTTGAAGGAGGTGCTCACCGGGGGTAGCGCGAACATCGAGTTAGCAGTGTCCGCCCCCGCGCAGTAACCGGAACTGGTCGCGGTCTCTACCCAGTCCGGCGCGTTACCGATGCGATGGAGTCGGATCTGGTCGGTAGTGACCGCCGTTGCGTCTGCGCAGCCACCGAATAACGCACTGCAAAGTGTCGTCGTGAGCGTAAGAGTCGCTGAAGAAACGACCGCGCCCGCTGGGATCTGAGATAGATCGAAGCGGAGCATGCCGTAGCGCTTCTCACCCGCGTTTGGGCCCCCCGAGTTATTCGCTCCAACGCAGAAGTAGGCCGCTCCACCATTCTTCCCGTAGTCGACGCTCGAGGCTTGGTCGTCGTCGATCCTGGCGACGTCGGTGATGTTGAGCATCACAAGCGCCTCCGACGTCGTCCCGACTGGCTCATCCAACCCTTCCATCGGCGCCGAAGAGCAAGCGACCACACCGTTGGTCGAAGCCGCCAAGCCGACCAGGAGCAACGCCTTACTCGCGCGAGCGGACAGCTGACCAAAGACGGATCCCAAGCGGACCCCGCCGAGCCGGGAGGAGTGAGCCATGTGCACAGGCTAACAGAACCCCATTCCGCACGGTCTCCTCACGGAGTTAAGGTGCGTAAATTCGCAGGAAACAGCATGCCCGTTTCCACGGATCCGAATTCGTTTGCATAGCGATTTGGGGGAGCTAACCCTTGCGTCATGCGTGGCACGTTGGTTGGCCTTGGCGTGCTCCTCGCCTGTGGTTTCGCGAGCTTGGGTTGCTCGAGCTTGCTGGGGCTCGATGAGTTTGGGGAGCCCGAGAATGGCGGCACCTCCGGAGCTGGTGGGACTGGTGGCGCAGGGGGATCCGGAGCTGCCGGGGGCACCTCTGGAACGGGCGCCATAGGTGCGGGTGGGAACGGGGGAACGGGTGGAGTGGACCCCTACGCGGGGTGCCCCGAGTTCTTCGTGGACACCGCGACTTTCGAACCGAACATCTTCATGTTCATGACCGGGTACGGGTGGCAAACCGACACCTCACTCGGCAATCCCGAGAAGCTCGATCGCCTCCTCTTGCTGACAAAGCTTGAGACCGTTGGGACCTTCGATCTTGCCGAGGAGCAAAACCATCGCTTCTCCACGTGCGCGACGTGCTTGGAGCTTCGAGTGGACGATGGGTTTGGTCCGAACTTCTACGCGATTCGCGGCACCGTCAATATTGACACCATTTCCGAAGAGGCAGAGGCGCCACACAAGGGCAACCTGCGCGACGCAGTCTTCATCGAGGTCGATAAGCAAAACGACGACGAGCCGATCCCGGATGGTAAGTGCTTTCGCCTGAGCAGCTTGTCTTGGGACTTCGAACGCTTCTCGTACCCGGACAGCACCATCCAAGCCATCACGATGGGCGAAGTCGCGAACCTCTCCAGAGTGACCATTCGAGATGCCGTGGTGACCGGTACGATCGATGGCAACGCAGCCTTTGTTCAGCAGGGTGGCGGCAGGTACAGCGGAACACGTCTCAGCGCGTCCAGTTTCCCTGCGGAAGTAGGAGATCGGGTGACTTTTCAGGGACGCGTGACTATAGGCAACGAGACCGATACTCCTACCATGATCAGCACTCAAACTTCTTGGCTGATCTCCCAATCACCCCACGCGAAGGTGCCGATCGTGAGCGTGCCTGATTCATCCCTCGCAGAAAAGGGCTGGATGGGGGTTCTCGTTCGGCTGCCGACGCCATTTACCGTTTCTCAGATCGGCGTAGGCCCAGGCTACGTTGTCGCAACCCCTGACCAGGGAGATCCTTTCTACATTTCTCGCGACTACTATGACCTGGTTTCCGATCCGGCGTTTCCGGGCATTGCTGATGGCGCTCGCTTTCAGTCGGTTACCGGTTTGGTCTCCATTGATGACTCCCTGCAGCGAGCCGTGTTTGCGCGCGGAACCGAAGACCTGCAGGGTTACGAAGCTCCTCAGCAGTAGGCAGTGGCCTGATATGGCACGGACGATCATTGCTGGCAGCGTATTAGTAGCGTTGAGCACTGCCTGCTCGACGCTGATCGGCCTCGACGACTTCCACCCTGCCGCCGCGTCGGAAGGTGGCACGGGGGGAGAAAACGATGGAGGCTCCGGCGCTGGAGGAATGGGGGGAACGAGTGGTGGCGGCTCGGAGGGGGACGGTGGCTACGTCGTGCCGAACCCGAACGATTGCATCCGCGCAACACTGTCTGACTCTTTCGTCGTGACTAGCGATGGGAGTGTCGCGACGTGGCGCATCCCGCTGGCCCTGTCCCTCGGCGATGCGGCCTATCCCGAGGAGGTGGAGTTCCGGATTCGCTCTGCGGCCGCGAACAAGCAGTATCAATTCACGCCCGAGTTGCTCAAGTCAGGGGACAAGAATTGCCCCACGTGTGGGCAGATCAACGTGGATGTCGGAAGCCCCAACCCGGGGCTCTACTCGGCGGTCGCGGGCACGTTCGACGTGGGCATCCTGGAAGAGAACATCTATCGGTCCGAGCATTCCTTCTCGCTCAACGGCTTTATTTTCGCGGAGTCCGAGATCGTGAATGGCGAGCAGACGCCTATCGTCGGCGGTCGCTGCCTGTACGTTCCCACGACCTACCTCGGTCACGACGAAACGAAGACGGCGACCGTGGACGTACGCGACTTGCGCGACAGCGCTCCGCCGGAGCAGCCCGTCCTCGTCCCCAACGCAACCGTGACTGCGGTCGGAGCCGATAGCGTGTGGGTGCAAACGGGTGCTGGCAAGTATCAGGGAATCCGGGTCGCTTGCCTCGGGGAACCACAGCGAACGGCCGGGGTTGCCGTCGGTGATGTGGTGCAGGTCGAAGGCATCAAGCAGTGGCGTCCGACGGTCGAACAAACCACAGTTTCCATTTGCGACTCGGGTCGCATTACGGTCACTGGGGCGGGAGCGGGCACTCCGACTGCTATCGACATCATCCAGAGCATTGGCGGTGAGGAGTACGAAGGCGTGCTCGTGCGCATCAGCGGCGCTCTCAGCATCTCAAGCGTCACGACCGACGACCCGGTGTTCGGCTCATTTTACTCCATCGCGGGTACGCAGGAAGGCACCATCGCGGGCCGTCCGTGGTTGTACGACCCCACGCAAGATCCTCAAGCGCTGCCGAATTTTGCTAGCGGCGCGACGATGACGGCAGTCGTCGGCATCGTGGACTCTATGACGGACAGCCGTCAGGACCTGATGCCTCGCAGCGCCGCGGACTTCGAGGGCTACACCCCAGCGCCCTGAGGTGACTGCCCTCACCCCCACGAGAACCCACGCTGAAGAGCAACTCGAGTAGCCAAGCTCTGTAGCCAAGCTCTGCTCGACGTGATGGTATCCGGCTCGATGCGCGAGCCGAGAACATGAGCGATCGACCCTCTCAGCTGCGAGTCCTGGCGCTCGTGATGTTGCCCGTCGCCGTCTTTCTCGAGCGTGGAGTGTATTACCAGTTTCGATCGACGTTCTTCTTGCGCGCCATGGACTCGGGCGCCTCGCTGGCCGAGATCTCGAAGCTGATGACCACGGTCGGCGTCTGGACCGGCATCCTTGGCTACGTGCTCGGCGGGCTGCTGAGCCTGGTGCGAGGGCACCTGGCCGCGTTGGTTGGTCTGGCGCTGTCGTTGCTCGGATACTTGCTGATGGCCGTGGCGCCTTCGGGCTGGGCGGCTGCCGAGGTGCTCACGCGCCTCGGTAGTGGCTGCGCGATGCTGGGCTTCTTCGCGGCGCTGGCCGGAGTGGGTTCGAACCTGGGTCAACGGGTCGCCGGCGTCGCGCTGATTCTGGCTGCCGTCAACGTGGGCGCCTTTCTCGGACCGCTTGGAGCCACTGCGGCAAAGGTTTCACCGTGGCTCGCCTACGTGGGCCTGGTGCCGATGCTGCTCGCGCTCGTGCTGCTGGCCGTGGACTGGACCTTCGCTGCGTCCTGGGAGCGGAAGCATCGCCCCGCGGAATCAGCCATCGACTGGGTGCATGCGCTGGGCGTCACGGGGCTGGTGATCCTTGCTGGCCTGTCCTGCGGCCCGATCGACCACTTCTCCTCGGTTTCCCTGTTCGACTCGCTGCGCGGAAGCAGCGGGCCGGTGCTGGTGCTCGCGGGGCTCGTGCCCGTCGTCGGCCCGGTCCTCGCTTCGGTCGCGCTGGGGCTCGCGGGACTCCTGGCGCCGCGCTCCGTTCAGCCTGCGCCAGTGACCGGTGCAGGCTTGCTCTGCGCCGGCCTGGGTGGGGGCCTGGGCGTGGCAGGCAGCGCACTCGGCCTCGGTCTGTTGCTGTGGGTCTCGTCGTTCTTCGGCGGTCTCGGGACGGCGCTCGTCAGCGCGCTGCTGCTTGCGTTGTTGCTGGGCGCATTCTCTCGGCGCTGGGTCGGGCTCGGGCTGTTCACTTACTTCGCCGCCACTCAGGGCGTGGGTGGGATCTTCTACGTCGTCGGCACCCTGAGCCCGGAAGCGGGCCTCGTGGTCGGGGGGCTCAGCGCGGGCGTCGCGTTGCTGCTCGGCGCGGTCGCGCTGATCTCGAGCAAGCCGCTGAGCGCGTGGCTCGTGAAGGAGCCGGAGACGCAGCCGGAAGCAGAGTCAGCGGCGGCTGAGCGAGACTGACAGATCGGCACGGCCCGCTCGCTCGGCGGCTAGGCCCTTCGACGGAGGTTGGGGCCGCCACTGACTATTTCCTCGCGGTTCAACCTGGCCGAGCTGGGTCACACGGAGGAGGTGGCTGGTTGACAGGATCGAGCTGATCTTGGCTCGCCTTGCTTTGTTGGCAAACGTCTCCGGAGCGCGGGCGCTCGGTGCGTTTCGGCGCGTAGCTCGAGGGGTGATGACGTCTCGAACTGCCGTGCCCCGTTCTGCCTGGTTGCTCGTCGTGGCTCTGTTCGCCGAGCGCTTCGCCGCCCATGTATTCCATGGAGAATTTATCGAGCGCGCGATGGCTGGCGGTCTCTCCAGGCGGGATGCCCTCTGGACCCTGACCATCGGCGACGCCTGGGCGATGCTGGGCTTTGCCCTGGGCGCGGCGCTGGCGACGTTACGCCCCCGGCTTGCCGCGGCCTCTGGAGTGACGCTCGCCTTGATGGGTGCACTGTACTCTACCCAGAGCTCGCCTGACTGGCGCGTAGTCGCGCTCCTGGTGTCGGTCGGCAGCGCCTGCAGCGTGGTCGGCATGTACGCGGCGTGGAGTCAGGTGGTGCAGCGCTGCGCCGGCGTCTCGGAGCGTATCGCGCCGATCGCACTCTTCGTGTTCGCCTATCGCCTCGCGCCGCTCCTCGCCCCCGAAAGATCTGGCGGGATCTCCGGGAGCGTCCTCGCCTGGGGCATCGCGCTCGGGTTCGTCTGGCTCAGCGGGCTGGCTGGTACGTCATATGACCGCGGGGAAACAAATGCGCGGGTCAGTGCGCAGGCGGCGCGCGGCTGGTTCGGGGCTGGAGCCCTGGTGATCCCTGGCGCTGTCTGGGTCGCCAACTCGCTGGTCGTGCCCGGCGAGTTCGAGGCGGCGCGCGAGGTCGTGTTCGAGTGGTGCCTGTGCCTGTTCCTGCTCGTCATCGCTCTCCTCCCGCCGCTGCGTGCCTGGTTATCCGCGCGGAGAGCGATTGCGACTGGGCTCGTGGTGAGCGCCGGCACGGCGTGCTGGGAGGTCTTCTGCTACGAGCTTCACGTCCCGTTCGTGACCTGGGTCTGGGTCGTGGGAGCGGCGGCTGCGGGAGCACTGCTGTTCAGCGTCGCGTTCGCGGTCCTCGCGAGCGGCGGTCGACGCGTCTCCGTCGGCCTGCTCTTCGCCTACTTCTTCATCACCCACGGTGCGTCGAGCGTCTACTACCTGTATCAGGACCAGCGCGTGCCGGGTGGGCCCTTTGGAGTGCTGGTAGCGCTGCTGATCATTCCGTTGCTCCTCGCCTTCATGAAATGGGAGCGGCGTTTCTCGCGCCTGCTGATGCTGGATGCCTGATCGGGGGTGAGGGCACGCGGCGACGCGAGTCCATTCAACAAGGGGCGCCGCTTGGCACCCGGGCCGCGACGACGCCTGCCAGGAACTCGGTCACCGCGCGCACGCGGGCGTTGTTGCGCATGTCGGCGTGAATCGTCTGCCAGACCTCGCGTGGCGTCGGGGATGTCTCCGTGCGGATTCGAACCAGGGTCGAGTCTCGCTCGGCCACGCTGCGAGGCAGGAGCGCGATGCCGAGGCCACACGAGGCCGCCGCGTAGATCGACGAAACGCTGTCCGAGCGAAAGGCAATGGTGGCGCCGTCCAGGCGCTCCTCCAGCCACTGGTTCTCGACGTTGAAGGCGCGGGAGTCGGCGAACATCAACACGCGGTGACCCCTCAGAGATTTTTCTGCATCCTCGGGGATGCCACAATCGAGGGAGTAGACGCCAGCGGCGTACAGCGACAGGTCGATCTGCGCGATGCGCTTGGTGATCACGTTGTCTTCCTTGGGGCGGCTGAGGCGCAGGGCGACGTCGGCCTCGCGCCGCGTGAGGTTCACGCTGCGCTGGGTGCAGGTGAGCTCCAGCGTGATGCCCGGGTGCTTGGCTTGAAAAGCGCGCAGGTGGGATGCGATGAAGCGCGTCGCGAGCATCTCCGTGACGCTGACCCGCACGCTGCCTTCGAGGCGGGTGTCGGCGCCGCTCAGTCGCCGCTCGGCGCCGAGCGCCTCCGCTTCCATGCGCTCGGCGTGCTGCACCAGCTCGACCCCGGCGCTGGTTGGCAGGTAGCCGTCCGGCGTGCGATCGAAGAGCCGCGCGCCGACTTGCTCCTCCAAGGTGCTCAGGCGCCGGCCCACCGTCGTGGCGTTGACCTTCAGCTCGGCAGCCGCGCGCGCCAGGTTGCTGTTGCGATGCAGGGCCAGAAAGAAGCGCAAATCATCCCAGTTCAGCATGTGTCGAGTCGCCTCCGCAGGGTCGAGCTGCATACTTGCAGCAACCGATCGCCATTCGGCACCCCCATGTTGCTTGCATCCCAGCGCACCCGGCGATCGCGCTGGGGCGCAAGGACCTGGAGGCGATCATGGATGTTTTCCACAGCGGCAGCATAACTCAAACCTCGCCCGAGACCGCAGCACACTTGGCAGAGCTGGAGGAGGCTAGCCACCCGAAGCGCTCCCGGGTCGTCGAGCGAGAGGTCCAGCTCGAGGCGGCGGACGGCTACCTGATTGGTGCGACCAGTTTCGAGCCGCTCGGGGATGTGCGCGCGACCATCCTGATCCACGGTGCGACTGCCGTGCCTCAGACCTACTACGGGCGCTTCGCCCGCTTCGCGGCGGCGGAAGGTTTCCGTGTGGTGACGTATGACTACCGCGGCGTCGGGCGCTCGCGACCGGGCACACTGGTGGGCTTCGACGCGACGATGCGTGACTGGGCGGAGCTAGATGCTCGCGCGGTGATCCGCTGGGCGCGCGCTCAGGGAGGCGCTCTGGTCGCCATCGGACATAGCTTTGGTGGTCAGCTCCTCGGCTTGATCGACGAGAGCCATCAGGTCGACGCGCTGCTCCTGGTCGGCGCGCAGCTCGGCTACTTCGGTCACTGGGAACCGCTCGGTCGTGCCAAGCTCGGCTTCGTGTGGCACCTGCTGGTTCCCACGGCGACCAGCCTGTTCGGCTTCTGGCCTGGTCAGCTGGGGCTTGGCGTGGACCTGCCCAAGGGCGTCGCTCGAGAGTGGGCTCGCTGGTGTCGGACCCCTGGATATTTCCGCGAGGAGAACTCTGGCGCGGCCGACCGTCTCGCGCGCTTCCAGCGTCCGACTCGGCTCTACACCTTCAGTGACGACGATTTCGCTCCGCGGGGAGCCGTACGAGAGCTGGCGAACGCCCTCGGTTCGAAGCCGGTGTGGGTACATCTGCGGCCGCGGGATCTCGGAGCAGATGCCGTCGGGCACTTCGGCTTCTTCAAGCCGCGCTTCGAACAGACGCTGTGGCGCGACGCGTTGAGCTACTTCTCTGGCCAGCTGGGTCGAGCGGAACCAGCGCTGCTCACCGGGAGGCGAAAGGACACGAGCATCGACTGGTCGGACGTGATGGCTGACCTACGCCACGGTCGGGACTGATCACTCGGCTTCGGGACGCTCCGAGCGCTGGGGCAGCCAGTCACCGTCCGGCAGCAAGCGAGCGTCGGGCATCGTGCCCTGACTGGCGATTCTGTAGCGCTCACAGCGCTCGAAGCGCCCGTAGCAGTACTGGTGCTGGAACACCCGCAGCACGGCGCGGTTCTGGAACTCGGCGAACATCGGACAACGCCGTGCGTTAGGGCAGGCTTCGCGCTGGGGTTTGTCTCTTTCCATCGACGTAGTGGCTCAGTAGAGCGAACGGATGCGCGCGACATAGCTTGAGCGTCGATGGGGAGGCGCGTGGTACAAACCCGCCATGGCTCGAAGTGCGTATCTATGCGGTAACGAACCCCCGATTCTCTCTGGCCGAGACTTCAAGTCGTCCAGCCCCCGACGGAAGCGCCGGAGACTGCAACAACTGCTGGGGCTCGGCAGTCTGCTGGCGGTGGCGCTGCTCGGCAGTGGTTGTGGGGAGGACGAAGCGGTCAACGATGGAAAGGCTGGGCCGCCGGCGGGATCACCGTTCGCGGCGGAGCGCGCCCCCGACGTCGTCGTGAAGCGACCCGGGCTGTCGAAGCCCGTGGAGATCGTGACCGACGAGTACGGCGTGCCTCACATCTTCGCAGCCACGCAGAAGGACGCGATCTTCGCCAACGGCTACGTGCACGCCCGGGATCGTCTGTTCTTGATGGATGCGTTCCGCATGCTGGGACAGGGCCGCGTTGCTGAGCGCATCGGGGACGCTGGCCTTGCCTTCGATCCGACCTTTCGAGCTACCTTCATGACCGCGGATGGCGAGCAGGTCGCGGACGCCGTGGTGAAGCAGCTCCCGCCGGCGACCCTGGAGCTCCTCGACGCCTACGCTGCTGGCGTCAACGCTTACCTCGCGGAGCTGAGAGAAGGGAAGTACCAGCTCCCTCCGAGCTACGGCACGCCGTTGCTCAAGAAGGTGACGCCTGCGGATATCGAAGACTGGCAGCCTCGAGACACGATCGCCGTGGCTCGGGTGATGGAGTGGCAGTTGACTGACGGCGGGGGCGACTTCGATCAATACATCGGCGAGCGGATCCAGAAGCTGCCGGCCGATCTGTTCGCGGATCTGGTGCGCTTTCAGCCCAGCGATCCGACGGTGATCTTGCCCAACTGGTTCGGCGCTGCGCAGAAGAAGAGCAGCCAGGAGCCCAGCCTGCTCAGCCTGAACCCCAAGGACCCCCGGCACCTCGCGGCGTACGCCAAGGCGAAGCAAGGCCTGGCGGGGATCGATTTCTCGAAGATCGAGCACCACGACTCACCGCTTCTCGGAGGCGGCATCGAGCGTGACTCCATCGGCTCCAACAACTGGGTGATCTCCGGCGAGCACACCGAGAGCGGCTACCCCATCATCGCCAATGATCCGCACCTGGCGTTCGTGCAGCCCGCGCAGTTCCACCACGCTCAGATCGACACCGCCCTGTATGGCGGCGACACGGGCACCAGCGCGATCGGGATCAGCGTGGCCGGCGTCTCGGGCATCGTGATCGGTCACAGCAGAAACGTCGCCTGGGGTGGCACCGTGGTCGGATGGGACGTTACCGATATCTACGTTGAAACATTGAACGATAGCGGCGACGCCGTGCTGTTCAACGGCGAGTACGTACCCATCAAGCAGTACGAGCAGTCGTTCAAGGTGGGGGCCGGTGCCGACGCCCGCATCGAGAAGCAAGTCATCGAGTACGTGCCTCATCACGGTCCGATCCTCGACGGATCGAAGAAGGACGGGAAGGCGCTCAGTATCAAGTGGACCGGGCGCATGGTGGACAACGAAGTCGAGGGCGTGCTCGGGCTGCTGAGCGCCAGCAGCATCGACGGCTGGATGGACTCGCTGAAGAACATGACGGTTCTGGCCCAGAACTGGAACGGCGCGGATACCGCTGGCAACACTGGCTACTACCCCCACGCGCTCGTTCCCCTGCGCAAGAGCGTGAGCGGCGACTGCGCGCCGTACAAGCCGATGGACGGTACGGGCGCTTGCGAGTGGGAAGGCTTCATCCCCGACGATCGCATCCCGCAGAACAAGAACCGGGAGAACGGCTGGCTGGTCACCGCCAACAACGATGTCGCCGGGACGCTGCAGGACAACGACCCGACCAATGACCCGCAGTACCTCGTGGCCGAGCGCGCGATTGGTTTCCGCGCGGGGCGCATCACGCAGCTCATCGAGGAGCAGATCGCGGCCGGAAAGAAGTTCACGATGGAAGACATGCAGAGGATTCAGGCGGACAACCTGAGCCTCGAGGCGGAGCGCATGCGCGGCTTCTTGCTGGCCGCGGCGGACGCCTTGCCCGATCGCGTCACGGAGCTGAACGTCGGCGATGCCATCGCGCGCATCGAGAACTGGAAGCTGACAACACCAAGCGGCGTGGACGCGGACTACCGCACGGATTCGGGGCCGAGCGCCGAGGAGATCGATGAGAGCATCGCCACGAGCATCTTCTTCACCTGGCTTCCGCGCTTCCGCAACGCGGTCTTCGACGACGAGCTCGCTCAGTACGACACCAGCCTCGGGTCGACGGACAAGGCCCGCGCCCTGTTCAATCTGCTGGAGCACCCCGATCAGACCGCCACCGGGACCGACCTCTTCGACGATGTGACGACGCCTGACGTCACCGAGACCAAGGACGAGCTCATGCTCCAGGCCCTCGCTGACGCGCTCACGTTCCTGGCGTCCAAGGACGCCTTCGATTCGAACGACGTCATGACCTGGCGTTGGGGACAGCTCCACGGCATGCAGATCCGCGACCTGTTCGGGCTGTTCTCCGGGACCGCGTTCATTACCCGAGGTCCGTATCCTCGCGGAGGCAGCAACTACACCGTCGACGTCGCGGGCCAGGGCGGGAGCACCACGAGCTTCCTCTACGGCAGCGGGCCTCAGATGCGCTTCGTCGCGGAGCTGCGTCCGGATGGGATCGTCAGCCGCAACGCGCTGCCCGGTGGTCAGTCGGACGACCCCGAATCACCTCACTACGAGGACTTGCTGAAGATGTGGCTGCGCAACGAGAGCTTCCCGTACTACTTCAAGCCCGAGGACGTGGCGCAGCACATGGAGAGCTACGAGCTCTTCGAGCCGGGCAAGTAACGAGATCGCATCGACGTTTGGGGGGGAGGGGATGCGTCGTTCCCTCACCCCGGACATCCGTGAGCGGCTCAGCTGGAGCGGGGCGGGTCGCTGCGCTGCTTCTTGCTGACCTGCATGCGGCCGCTGTGGCGCTCGCCGGTCTTGAGCTTGCCGCTCGAGGACACGGGCGCTGCGGCGCGCATCTTTCCTGACGACGCCCGGGAATCGGGCACCAGCGCGCGCAGGCGCCAGAGGCGCACCAGGAGCTGGCGTTCGACCTCGGAGATGCTGTCGAGCGCGGGCCCCACCAGCGCCACTGGCAGGATCACACAGAGCAGGCTGCCCAGGGCGATGAAGCCGAGCACCACCGGCTTGGTCATGCGTAGCGTTTCCGAGCGGATGATGAGCGCGTCACCAGTGAACTCGTGGGTCACCGGGAGGTAGCCGAGCTGACCGATGGCGATGGTCGCCGCGAGCGACAGGCAGCCGATGCCAGCCAGCAGCACCCGCACGCTGGAGCCGGAGCGCGCGTTCACCGTGGAGACGAAGGCCAGCGCGACCAGCAAGGTCGGCACGAACAACAGTGGACCGACGAAGAGCGCGAAGCTCGCGGCCAGCGCCGCGACCATCACCACGCTCAGGGCGTAGTGCCACCGAGAGGTCCAGCCGCGCTCGCCAGCCTGCCAGACGTAGAGGGACGTGATGCTGATCAGCACCGCCGGCGGCGCGAGCACCCAGTATTCACGCACGCCGCTCGCGAGCCACAACAGGAGCGCGGTCGAAGCCAGCATGAACAGCGGAGCGGAGCGTCGGGCGCTGATGCGGCGCTGACGGACCTGTGCCTTGTGGACCTGCTCCTGGACCTCGGGCGGGGCTTCTCGCGCCGGTGCCATGAGCAGCGCCAGCATGGTCTCGGTAGCCTCTGGTTGATCCGGGTCGAGCACCAGCGCCGTATTCAGCCGCCGCAGCGCGACTGCCCGCGCCTCCTCGACGCCACCGGGGTGCGTGCCCACCATCGCGATCCGTGCGGCGATGCGCTCCTTCTGCGCTGCCTCCCGCCGACGTTCGCGCTCGGCGTCGTCGTGGATGATCTTGTCGAGCTCCTTGACCAGCTCGCCGGCGTGCTTGAAGCGCGCCCTGGCTTCCAGCTGAGTCGCGCGCACGCAGAGCTCGTCGAGAGGTTCGGAGATGCGCGCGCTCGGTGCGCGCTCGCTGGGCCGTCGATCGACGATGCGCAGCGTCGAGTCGAGCAGCTCCTCGGTGGTGTCTCCG
>JAGQIY010000111.1 GCA_020430865.1 Myxococcales bacterium | reverse complement strand
GGCTAGCGACCGAGGTCAGTCTGCGCGCGCCTCCGAGCGAGCCAGCGCTCAGCTGCTAGCGCCTTTCGAGGGACCATCCCATCAGATCCTCGAGGTGCTCGTCGCTCATGGTCGGCCGATGAGCGTACGCTTGCTCGCCGTGAATCTCCGGGTGTCAGACGAAGCCATGCGGAAAACACTTGAGGCGCTCGTTGCCTCTGGTCGCCTTGAGACGCTAGGCGATCGCTTCAGCTTGTCAGGTTGAGTGAGGAGGGAGCGGATCGAGCGGATCCCAACGCGGCGATTCTGGCGCTACGTCTGAGTGGCATTCCCATGAGCATCTCAGACCTGGCAAAGGTACCCCGGAGTCTCAACCTCGCTCGCGAACCGGTGCGTCAGGGCCCTGCATCGCTCCAGGGTGCTGGTGCAGCCATTCCGCGGCAAGTTTCGACTGCGGCGGCGCGAGTAGCCTGCCGATACCCGGACCATACAAGCAACGCCGAGATGAGGTGGCATGTAGCGGCGGGTTGGGTCTTCGTAGCTGATGAGCTGACGGCGCTGGGCGCTTCACCTGTGCAGTTCGACGCTAGTGACACTTCCCTTCGTCACCGCGAGGCCCCTGCACCAGCTCGACAGGGCTTTTGTTGGCGGCGTCGGTCGTGGAAACGCTTGTGAATTCGTGCGATCATGCGCTAGGCGGTTTGGAGATGTCCCGCGCGGAAACACTGGGCGCGCGCACGGATGCCACTCTGATGTGACGACTGGGATGGAGGGTTCCCTTCTACAAATCGACACCGACCGCGCGGTCTCGGAATGCCGTAAGGTGGCGAATCCACCCGACTCCAGCTGTGCCTCGCGGACATACGACATGGTACCGCATCTCGGAGCTTGAGCCTTCGGACGCGTTCCTGTAAGCAGTCTCTGCAGAGGCAGGCTCTCCCCGGCCTCGGCTCCAAAAAGTAACCCATGGATACGTGAGGAAGCGGACTCCTCGCGAAGGCGGTGGTGTGCGCGGTTTACGACGCTCGTTTGTACGACTTCTTCCGTTCGTTCTCCTGGGCATGTCTGCTTGTGGGTCGAGTTCTGATGGTGATGCGCCTGCGTGTGAAGCGGGGCGGACGCTTTCCTGTGCGTGTCCAGGAGGCGACGACAATGGCGTGCAGACTTGTAGCTCTGATGGGAGTGGCTGGTCGAGCTGTGACTGCACTGCAGGCGGAGCCGGAGGAACCGGCGCGGGTGGGAGCGGTGGGGAGGCCGGAACCGGAGCTGCGTCTGGATCCGGCGGAGCCGGGGGCGATGGTGGATCGACGGCTGGTGGTGGAGGAACCGGAGGCGGCTCAGCGGGCGCAAGCGGTGGTACTGGTGGCTCCACCGGCAACGGCTGCCCCATAGGCCGCGGGTCTGAGATGGTGCGCATCTCGCACTCGATGGGCGACTACTGCATCGACAAGACAGAAGCGACGAAGGGGCAGTACGCTGAATTCCGGGCGGCAATGGATGGCGACTATTCTGGTCAGCCTGACTACTGCTCGTGGAATAGCGACTACAGCCAGGGTTCGTGCGGGAACTACTCGCCCGACGACAACCCAAACCTGCCCGCAGGATGCATGGACTGGTGCGACGCCGATCAGTTCTGTCGTTGGGCGGGGAAGCGGCTATGCGGGGCGTTGGGTGGAGGGGCGAACCTGGATCCGACACTCCAACAACCTGGTGAGTGGTCTGGAGCCTGTGATTCTGCGTCACCTATCCCAGCTGACTGCAACGCGGCAAATCAGCATCCGGTGGAGGTAACCACCGGATGTTCGGGCTTGGGTGAGTTCGGAGCGGTCACTCATCTGATCGGAAATGTCAGTGAGTGGGTTCATGAGTGCGCGGTTGGGTTCTCTGGTGGGGAGGAGACCAACAGCACGTGCAACGGGCGTGGGGGATCGTTCGCCGATCAGGCTTCACAGATCCAGTGCGCCCGAACCGGCGGCGCATCTCGACTTTCCAGCGAGAGATTTCGAGGCGTGCGTTGTTGCGCATCTGCGGCGCCCAACTGACGAGAAGAGGGAACGATGGCTAGGAATCAACTCGGGACCGGAACCCTTCTTTTGTTCTGTGTGATCGTCGTGGGCTGCAAGCCCGACCCTGTCGACGATCCCCCCTCGGAAGTCCCTGTGGAGGGAACTCCACTTGAACAAGATGCTCTCATCCCGGTTGAAGTGCTCATTGGTGACAACTGGGTGACCGTGCACCCGTCGCAGACTGCCATCGAGGCTTTTGCTGGGGGATGGTGCCTCGCAGATAACGCGCTGAACAGTGACACACAGGTCTGTGGAACCCAGCGGGTAGCCATGCCACAGACTCCGTTTCTCGCACGTCCCTCACTTGCTCCTAGTGGCTTTGGGGCCTGCAATGCTGGGCTGTGCGTGGAGCGGGCCCATACGTGCGCCGGTTTTCTCCTGGAAGAAGCCGCGAGGTCACCTCGAAGTCGGCAGCTTGATGCTTCAACTATCGGGTTGCAGGCATTCCAGCTGGCGGTGCACCTCGGCCTGTCCGAACTCGAGCTTGTGGACCTAAGACGACAGC
>JAGQIY010001061.1 GCA_020430865.1 Myxococcales bacterium | reverse complement strand
GGTCTGCTTGCCTTCCGGGACCGACCTCCCAGGCGCGACCTCCGCCTCGCGCGCAGCGAGGGCCATCGGATCCGGGATCTGCACCAGCACGCGAGCCATGCGTCCCGCTGGGTCCAGATCGCCCATCAGACGCACGACTTCCCCTTCGCGCTCGACGCGCTGCTCTCCCATGCGCTGGATCACCGTGGCCCTCGATCCCTCGCCCGCCTCGGCGTTGACTCCGGGGATACGGATGCGACTCAGCTTGTCGAGGGGCACCGAGACCTGGACCCAGAAGTGGTCGGTGCCAACCAAGGTGGCCAGCACCGACTGTGGCCCCACCAGCTGACCGACGTCCACGGACTCCTGGCGAACGAACGCGTTGAACGGCACCTTCAAGGTCGTGCGACCCAGGTTGACCCGTGCAAGATTCTGCGCGGATTTGGCAGCCCTCACCGAAGCCTTGGCCACCTTGAGCTGAGGCTCGCGGAGCGCCACCGCGCGCCCCTCAGGAGTCGCGTTCGCGTCTTCACCGATTGCCTGCCACTCGGACTCGGCGATGCGCTTGCGGCTCTGCTCCAGCGCTAGCTGCTGCTCGGCCTGTTCGACGCTCGCGCTCTGCGCCTGGACCTGGAGCGCATAGGACGTCGGATCGATGCGCAGCAGGGTCTCTCCAGCCTTGATGCGCCCACCCGGCACGAGATCCTCGTTCTGCCAGCGAACCCGCCCAGCCACCTCGGGCATCACCACCACTTCCTTGGCGGGGATCACGGCGCCGAAGGCGGTCACGCTGAGTCGATGGTCGCCGCGGTCGATGGGGCGGGTCTCCACCAGGGTGGCGTGCTCCGGTCGCTCCACCTTCTCTGGCCCCTTCTTCATGGCTATGAGGCCGCCCATCACGCCGCCCCCGACGGCCAGCACGCCAATCGCGAGAGCGGCGCGCGCGAGGGTCTTCCCTGTGCTCATGAGCTCGCCTCCGGGACGCGGATCGCCGCCAGAATCAGGTCGCAGTAGCTGTGCATCAGGTGATCCATGTCGAGGGTCCAGGGCAGGCGGCGGACCACCTCCGCTGCGTTCACCCAGAGCAGCGTGACGCCGACCATGGATCCCCAGAGCTGCACCAGGAGCTCGAAGGGCTCTCCAGGGACACGCACCGTGCCGTCCCGCTTCCCGAGCTCGATCGCTTCATTGCCACACAGAAAAAGCTTGGCGATGGACGTGCGGTACTCGTCGAAGCTCGGGCTATCCGCCGCGAGCCGATAGCTGGTGTTGAGCCAGGTCGTGCTGAAGCGGGCATGATCCGGGTGCTCGATGGCGTACTCGAGCTGCGCCCTCACCAGCCGCTCGAGGACCTCGATCCCGGTGCCGCCGGCTTCCAGGGCCTTCTCGAAGCGGCTCACCATGTCGGCCAGCTGACGGTTGGCCGTGGCCAGGTACAGCTCGTCCTTGCTCTTGAAATAGAGATACAGCGTGCCCTTGCTGAGCTCCGCCCGTGAGGCGACCTCCTCCATCGTGGTGCCGCTCAACCCTCGCTCGAGGAACACCTGCTCGGCCGCTTCCAAGATCTGTTCGCGACGTTCGCTCCGCTCTCGCTTTCGCCGCTCTCGCACACCCATGACGCATTCCTCTAGCAGCGTGTGACCCGCGCCGTCGCGGCAGACGACGCCTAGCTCAACTCGGCGCCTTGCACGTCAGCACCTGGCTCACCAGCTCGGGCGCGCTCTGGTCCTTGGGCTTCTTGATCGCAATGAAGTAGAGCTTCCCGTCGTTCAGCGGCAAGAGCAGGCTCTCGTAGACCTCGTCGCCTTCGGCCGTCGCGGCGAAAGGTTTGCCGACGGCGTTCAGATCGCCGTCCACCGCCTGAACCATCACCTGGGCCTTGCGGCGGTCGCCCTGGTGGTACGAAACCCAGCGCTGGCTGCCGGAGCGGGCGAAGCTCGGTTCCGCACGCGACTCGTCCCCCCACTCCAGCTTGCTCAAGCCCTTCGGCAGGCCGCCCGTCAGGCGCAGCGAAGCCACCCGCCAGTCGTCCTTGTGGACCTGCTGAGACGTGAAGAGCCGAAGCTCCCCGTTGTCATCGGCGAAGCGCACCAGGCTGGGATAGCCCCCGCCGTAGCGCTTCACGGCGCTCTTGGGCTTGAAGCTCGAGTTCAGGTGCCAAGCGTACAGCGCCCCCTGGTAGCGCGCCGCGAGCACATAGTCGTCCCCCATCCGCGCGGCAACAGGCGCCTCCAGGGTGTAGAGCGTCTTGGGCTTCTCCCCGAGCTTGGTGGTCATGATGCGAACTTGAGCACCACCCGGGGTGAGCACGTAGAAGCGCATCTCCCAGGTGTAGCCATCGCCCTTCGGTTCCCCCACGAGCTCGGAGGCGACGCCCCATACCTCCTGCTTGCGCTGGTCGACGAAGCTCCGGCAGTCGCGCACCTCACGTAGCTTCTCCCGCGACTCTTCGACTGCGGCTTCGCTGAGCTTCGGCGTTGGCGCATCGAGCTTCGCCGTCGGCAGCTTGAGCTTGCCCATGCGCGCGAAGTTCTTGCCGAGCTTCAGGCTTGGCGCCTTTGCGCTGCTGGCCGGCGCGGCGCTGCTGGCCGGCGCGGCGCCGGACGCGGGCGCGTCGCTCACGGCCTGCTTGCTGTCCGCCGGCTTGGCCTCCTTCTGCTCCTTCTTCAGCTTGTCGAGCAGCGGCTCGCCGTCGAAGACCAGCAACGCCTGGTCGCTCTCCGCTGGACCGCAGGCGATGCGTCGCATGCCGTCCTTGAGTCGGTCGCGATAGTCCGCGTAGGCCCGGGTGCTTCCGTCCAGCACGATGGGGGTGACCCGCTGCAGATCTCGGCGCCCCGTCTTGGCGTCGAGCTTTCGTCCGACCTTCGACCCGTCCTGCGGGTTGACTCGCTTGAGGCTTGCGTTTCCGTCAGGATTCACGGTGAGTACCGCAGGCGTGTTGCCGAACGCGATCCCGAGAGCCACTTTGGAGTTCGGAAGCTCCGCCGGTGTGATGCCGGTGCGCTAGTTGACCCACTTCCCCCAGCTCTTCTCCTTCTCGACCTGACAGAGCTGCTCCTCGCCGGGCGCGGCCGAGGGCGACGCCGGAGGAGACTGGTCCGCCGCGCTCGCGGGCGCGGCCGCGGTCGTGCTCACCGCGGGGGAGGCCGTGTCGCCATCGGCGGCGGCCTCATCCTTCTTGCACCCCACCGTCATCAGCAGCGCGACGGCAACCAACCCGAGTCCCAGCTCGGACCTACCCAAGGACCTCATGACCGCAGACGATAGACCGGACGCGCCGCTGGCGTCCACGCGCAGGGACCCTGCGCAAACTCTGCAGTGAATCAGGCTCCCGCGTCCGCTATCGAGCGACGCGAGCCCAGCCACGCGATCGCGCTGGGCAGGGACAACACCGCGGTCCCAAGGCACGCGATCTCGCCAGCCACGGCGAACAAGCCGAAAGAGAACAGCGCCTGGTTCTGCGCCACGAGCAACGAGCCGAAGCCGATGATCGTGGTCACGGAGCACAGGGCGACCGCGCCCCCGGTGTGCGCCACTGCGCCGCGCACGCGTTCCAGCGTTGGCTTGCCCGCCTCGAACTGAAAGCGCTTGAGCACGTTGATCGAGTAGTCGGCTGCGATGCCGAAGGTGATGGGCAGCGCGACGAAGTTCGAGAAGTTCAGCTTCTGATGAGAGAGCGCCATCGCTCCCAGCATCAACAGCACACCGACGCTCAAGCTGACGACCGCGAGCGCGCTGAGTCGGAAGCTGCGAAACGCCACCACACAGATCAGCAGCACCACCAGCAACGCGATCGCCGTCGCTCGCGGACCATCACGCTTCATCGCAGTGATGATGTCACTGGACAGCAAGATACCGCCCCCGACCTGTGCATCGGGATCCACTTCACTGGCGACCCGACGCAAGTCCTGGGTGAAGGCGAGCATGCGGTCCGCGTCCCAGGTGCCCGCGCCTACCTTGGGGAAGACGAGCACGTTGCGATCCAGGCGGCCATCGTGTTCCCGCAGGCCAGCGGTCAACACGGGCGGCACGTCCCCTGCGACGAGGGGCTTCAGCGCCTCCGGACTCAGCGCGCGCTCCACGAGCGCCTTCTCGTTGCCCTCGAGCTTGGACTGGAGCTTGGGGGTGAGGACCTTCCGGAGCTGCTGCGCCTCACGCAAGGCCTTGTCCCGCTCCGGCGGCAGCACCTGAGCGATGCTGCGCACGCTGCCGACCAGGCCCCCGGCGCGCTGGTCTTGCTGCAGCTGCCGTACGCGTCGCTCGATCTCCCGCGCCTGCTCGGGGGAGTGCGCCATCACGACCGTCGGCGTGAGGTAGCGGTGCAGCGTGGCATCCATGCGCTTGCCCCAGTAGCGCTCACCGTCGACCCACGAGTCCCTGCGCCGAAGCTTCGTCAGGTCGGTCTCGAGCCAGTCGTCAGCGCGCTGAAACAGGCTAGCGCCTCCCAGCACGCTGAGACCGAGGGTGACCGCGAACACCCACTTGGAGCGACGCAGGACCACGTCGCCGAGGCGGTCGGCAAGGCCCCGTGCTTGCTTCTCCGGTGGACGGATGTGGGCGCCCAACCAAGCAATCAGGATTGGCGCGGCGAGATACGTGGCCGCCCAGCACAGCACCATCCCGAAGCCGCCGATCCAGCCGAACTGGTTGAAGCCACGGAAGTCGGTGAAGATCAGCGATCCATAGGCCGCCGAGGCAGCGAGCGCGGCGGCGAGCGTCGGGCGCCAGGTCTGCGCCACGGCCTGCACCACGGCGTCTTCCACCCCTAACCCCCTCCCTCGATCCTCGCGGTAACGAGCCAGGAGTATGATCCCGGAGTTGATACCGTTCCCGACCACGATGCTGCCAAGGAACGCGGTGTTGCTGTTCAAGTAGGTGATCGAGAGAGGTGGCAAGGCCACCAGACCGAAAGCGTAGAAGGTGCCGAAGGTCAGCGGGATCCCCAGGATGGCGAGCGCGCGAAAGCTCCTGAAGAACCAGACGATGGACCCCAGCACCAGCGCGGTGACCAGCAGTCCGCTCAGCGACAGGTCACGGAACAGTCCCTCCATCTCCTCCACGCGGGTGGGGACGTCAGCGGCGAAGCCTACTCGCATGCCAGGAGCGTAGGCGTCGGGGAAGCCGAGATCGCTGATGTCTCGCTGGACCTTGCTGAGCAGCTCCCGGTCGCTCTCATAGGTGGTCTCGTTCGACGCGGCCTGGACGACGAGCACCTCCGTGAGCCCATCCCTGGCGATGAAGCGATCCTCGGGGAAAGGCTCGGCCTTGCCGTAGCGCGCCTCGTACTTCTGCTTGAGCTCGTCGACCGGGATCTTCGGTGGCGGATCTTCGTCTTCATCGAGCAGGTTCGTGCCGATGGCGTGGGAGGCCTCCCAATCGCGCCGCTCCTCGACAGCCTCGGTGAGCCGCCGGACGTCCTTCGGGTCCATGAGCTGCAGCACGTACGTCTCGCCGAAGTGCCGCTCGCGCTTGACGTCGACGCGCACCGCCGCGACCTCGTTCGCAGGATACTTCTCGATGCGCCCCGCCAGATCGTCGAGGAAGCGTTGCGCGGCGGCGACGTTGTCAGGCCCGCCGGTGTCGACGACGACGCCCAGATGGCGCAAGCCGGGCAAGCGGGCGCGCGCCTCCTTCAGCGCGGCCACTGCTGGCGCGCTCTCGGGCAGCAACTCCTCGATGTCACTCCGCAAAGCGCCGTAGGTCTTCGCCGTGCGGTAACCCCCGACGGCCGCAAACAGGATCAGGCCGAGCATCACCCACAGGCGGTGCGCCAGCAGCCAGCGCACGTAGCGCCCAGCGAAGCCGACCGACGGCCTGGTTGGCTCAGACGCGCTCATGCGAGACCTCGAGTCGATCCGCGGTCGCGTCCGCCACGCCAAAGCGCTGCGACAGCCGGCCAGCCAGGAACACCGCCACCGCGGCCACCGCCCAGCCCGCCAGCGCGTCCAGGATCCAGTGGTGATCGAGGTAGATCGCGGCACAGAACATCCAGGCCGCGTAGAACAAGTGCAGCGGCCTCGTCTTCCAGGTCGTATATTTCCACGCGGATAATAGTCCGAGCACGGGGTAGGCGCAGTGCATCGACGGCATCGCCCCGTAGACGGATGCCGCTCGCGAGTAGAAGGTGTGGAAGTAGTCGATGCCGAGCAGGCTGTCCACGCGCAGCAGACCCGCTGCGCTCGGCACGGCGCTCATGTCGATGGCGCAACCGGCCTCCCGAAGGTACCAGGGTGGCGCCGCCGGGACGATCATCCACAACGTGAACGAGATGTAGTTGGCGATGGCGAACGCCCAGAGGAAACGCCGCATGCGTTGGCGATCCACGAAGTACAGGTACGCCGCATAGATGAACGCGACGTAGATGAAGATCGTGTACGGAACCGCAAAGAAGAGGTCGAGCGCGGCGAGATGGTGGCCCTGGAGCCAATCGCCGGGCGTATGGCCCGTCCCGAAGCCGAACAGCGCGACCTCGGCGCTCCGCAGCTGACATCCCAGCACCCGATCCGCGGAGACGAACACCGGGCGGGCATAGCGCACCAGGTCGTAGCCCAGCGCCACGACGAAGTAGGGCGAGATGTCGACCAGGAAGCGCTTGCTGCGCGGACCGATTACCGCAAGGATCCAAACAACGACGGTGATGCCCACGTGCTCGGGGCGCAGGTCGCCAATCGCTATCATGATCGACGAGTAGACGGGGAAAATCAGGAGCGGGAGCGGCCACCAGGGCCCCCACAGGGCGCGCACCCGCGCCGCGAAGCCGCTGGGCAGGGGCGCCGCCTCCACTCCGATGCCGTCGCTCACGCTCGCCCCCCACCCCGGAGCGGGCGCTGGCTCGAGCCGCACCGAAGCCGTGATCGCAGGCTCCCGGCAGCGCGTGACCTGCTATGGTCCGCGCCATGGACTCGGACGACGTCGCGGAAGCCTTGGCGACCTGGTTCGGCTGTGGTCTGGCGCCCAAGGCGCCCGGCACGGTCGGCTCGCTCGGAGGCGTACCGCTGCACCTGGCTCTGCGCGCCCTGCCCCCGCTGCCCCACGCCCTCGCCGTGGTCGGCGTCACGGCGATCGGCACCTGGGCGGCGCATCGGGTCGCGGTCAAGCGCGGCGAGGAAGACCCCCAGCGGGTGGTGATCGACGAGGTGGCGGGGGTGTTGATCGCGATGGGGATGGTACGCAGGCGCTCCGTCCGCACCCAGGCGCTCGCGTGGCTGCTCTTCCGCGCCTTCGATATCACCAAGCCCGGCCCCGTCTCGAGCGCGGAGAAGCTCCAACCCGCGGGGGTCGGCATCATGGCAGACGACCTCGTAGCTGGCGCGCTCGCAGGTCTCGCTGCCCGCTTTCTCTGAGTGGGCGCACACCTCTGGCTGAGACCGAACGGGCCTCGGCTGCTCGTGTCGAGCCGGGGGGACCAATGTAAGTAAGAACAATTCCACGCTTTATAGGGCGTGAAGCCCGCGCCGCAACTCCGTCGCTCGTGCTAAG
>JAGQIY010001060.1 GCA_020430865.1 Myxococcales bacterium | reverse complement strand
TTGCAGCGTCGGCATCGCTCACCCGCGGGGTGTGCAGCAACCCCTGCTGGTGAAACCGGCCGATCTCCGACGCCACCGGCCCGCCTGCGGATGCAGCCCCCTCCAACGTTGCGAGCCGCTGAGCCAGGTCGTTGTAGCCCCGCGCGGTCTCCCGCAGGAGGTCACCGGTCGCCCGTCTCGTGCTCCTCGCGTCAAGCCAGGACCAGGCCCCCACGCACTCGGCGTGCATGTCGTCCACGCCCTCGACGATGCACGAGAGCAGCGAGGGCGCACCGCCGCCAGAGGTGATCGCGCTCCGCATCCGAACGACCTCTTCGCGGGCCCCATCGAGCACTCGCTCGAGTTCGAGCGCGGCGAACGGGGCGTCGTTCGCGATGCAGCGCGCGCGGGCTTCGGCCAGGGCGACCATGACCTCGGCCCGAAGAAGCTCCGCGCGAACGGGTGCCGGCCTGGCCGGGTCGGACTCGCGGAGCTGCGCGAGCCAGATTCGGTAGTCGTGGAGCGTTCGCGCTGCCCCCATGAGTTCGGTGTCGTGGTGCAGCGACGTTGTTGCGCGCGACCTGAGGTCAAGCGTCTCCAGCGCGCGGTGGACCGCGGCGGTCTGGAACGACAGCATGAGGCCGCGGATTTCGGCGAGCGCCGCCATCTGGACTTCACCGATCCACAGGAGCTGATCGACCTTCTGGTCGATGACGCCGACCAGTTCGGTGAGCGCTTCGAGCTTCTGCTCCACGCGCTCGATGCGAGCTTCCACCCGCTTGAGCGCGCGGCTCACGTGCAGGAATCCGACGACGCAGACGCCGAGGTTCGCGATCGACGCCACGCTGCCGACGGCGTTCAGCACGCCCATGGCGGCCTGGCCACCGAAGAGGCGGGTAGCCTGTTCGGCGGGAAGCCGGACCTGATGGCCCTGCTCGAGTTGTCCCACCAGGCGTCGGACCGGTGCGCCACTGTTGCCCTGCACCCACTCGTAGACGTTGTTGCGCGAGACGGTGAATGCGGGGCCTCGGAACTCCGGGGGCACGACGCGAACCAGGACGCTGGCATCGGCTGGGGTCATGCTCGAATCTCTCCCGTGAGCGGTCCAAAGTTGATCCGGTTCCCGTTCAAGATCGGGGCGGCCCGACCTGGAGGCACGTCGACGACCGACCCGTCAGGCTTCGTCAGTGTCCACGCATCCGTACCCAGGTTTCGCAGCCCGAAGAGGTCCGGCCTCTGCGGATTCTGCACGACCTCCGCAATCGGCGCGTCGTCGTCTCGGGTGAGCCCCACATGGTAGCCGAAGAGGCGGCTTGTGCGGTTCAGCAGGACGATGTCGCTGCCGATCCGAATCCGCGGCGGAAGAGCGAGATGCTTCCCGCACGCCCAGCACTTCTTCCCGCCAGTCGGAGCCGCAACGGACGGCTCGTAGAAGCTCTCGGCTCCGCAGGCGCAGAGCCAGATGCTATCGATGGCCCCAGCGAAGGCCTTCCTCCACTCGGACTCGCGAACGCGCTTGGGCGGGTAGTGGAGGCCGTCGGTGAACGACCGCTGGAAGAGCGCCGCCAGCGTTCCCGGGTACATGTCGCGGAACGCGATCGGGTTGTCGTGGATGCCGGAGACCGGACGATTCGTGGAATCAGACGGATCCCAGATGTAGAGCGGTTCGAAGCCGTACAGCCGCTCGAGGGCGGGGACGTCCAGGCAGCGGATGCGCGACTCGCGCTGACCATCCAGCGGGTGTCCGCCGTAGAGTAGGAAGAACAGGAGAACGGCCAGGGAGTAGCGGTCCGTCTGATCCGACGGCACGGACTCTCGGCGAACGACCTCGGGCGCCATGAACCGCTGCGTCCCGAGGACGCCGCCGCTGTCGGTGCCGGAGATGTCGACGTTATCGTTGTCGCAGATCCGGACGTCGCCGGTCACGGGATCGAAGAACACGTTGGCGAAGGAGATGTCGCGGTAGCAGAGGCCCTTGCTGTGGAGGCGAAGGAAGCCATCGGCGAGCTTCTGTCCGGCCGTCAACAACGCTCGCATCGAGGGTTCGATCCGCCGCGCCATGAAATCCTCAAGGGCGCGGAAGTTCGCCTCGCGCAGTGGCATGACGTAGCCGTACGTTCCGCTTGCGGGATCATGGACCATGGCCATCGGCCATAGGAAATGAGGCGCCGGCGGGCCCTTCGCGACAAGGCGCTCCAACACTTCCTTCTGCTCGGGCGTTGCAGTGTGCGGGTGGTAGATCTTCACCGCCACCGCTTGGCCGCCATCGACAGCTCTCCAGACCTCGCCCTGGCCGCCAGCGCCAAGAAGCGTGTCAGCCACGAGCCGCGTGCCG
>JAGQIY010000110.1 GCA_020430865.1 Myxococcales bacterium | reverse complement strand
TGCTGAAGCGGCCGTCGCCGGCGTACTGCAGGATGGTGATGCCCGGGAAGTCGAGCGGCGGTCCTCCTCCCGGTCGGTCGCGGCGATTTTGCATATAGAAAACGACCCGCCCGGTTGGCTCCACCGTGTGCCAGTCGTACACACCGTAGATCGACGTGTACTCCTCCATCAGGGGCTTGATCCAGGCGCGCACCGCCTCACGGCCGTACATGTCGCCCAGCATGCGCTCCCGGTACTCGACGTCCTCCGTGAAGCACTCGCACCAGGCGTCCCAATCCTCGCGGATCATGCCGCACTGCCAGTAGTTCCTGAACGCAGCTTCGATCTCCCCGACGTCGAACATGGGAGTCAGGGTACGAGACGTCGGCGCCGAGACCGACGGTTTTTCGCAGGCGCAGGAGCCGGCTCAGATGAGGTGCAGGTACACGCGAGGATCGAGCGTGGCCGCGGTCAGCATGCCCGTGGTCATCGCGCCGACGACACCCAGCGAGGCAACGTCCACACCCGACAGATAGAAACCCTTGAGCGGCGTTCGAGTGCGCAGCTTGCGACAGGTGAAGCGCGCGGGCGTCGCCGCGAGACCGTAGATTGCGCCCTGGCTCGCGGCGGTGAAATGCTGCGTGGTGAGCGGCGTGCTGAGCTCACAGTAGACCATCAGCTGCATCAGCTCGGGCATGCGCTCCTTCAGGTGCGCCACCAGGCGCTCCTCGATGTCCCGCTTGAGTTCCTCATACGCGCCGGGGCGCTTGAACAGCTCGCTCTCCAGGTAGGGGGTGAAGAGCTCCCAGTCCACGAAGGTCACGCACTCCCCGGTGTGCTTCTGCTTGGGCCCCGGATCGTAGAGCGGGTCCTTCAGCGACGGAAACGAGCAGTAGAGGATCGGCGCGCGGGCGTCCTTGTCGGTCAGATCCCAGAGTCGATCTTCGTTGTCCCAGGTCTCGAAGAACCAGCGATTGCTGCTCGCTGCTCCTGCCGCGCGGATATCGCCTTGGAAGCCGATGTTCAGACAGATGTAGGGCGGCGAGTCAGGCAGTTCGAGGATCTCGCGAGCATAGTCCGACTCCCGCAGCGACTTCGGAGCCAGCCTCTGCAGCGTCGTCTTGGCCCCCGCAGCGCTCACCACGACCGGCGCGCGCACGCGGGTGCCATCGCTCATCACGACGCCCACCGCGCGGCCTTGCTCCACCAGCACCTCGCGCACCCCTGCGCGAACCAGCGTGCGACCGCCGGCCTGGGTCACGACGTTCAGCAGCTGGGCGGCGAACTCCTTCGAGCCGCCCCTGGGGTAGTACGCGCCGTTCCAGAAATGACTGTGGGTGAGGGCGTGGATCGGGAAGGCGGATTCGCTCGGCGTACTGCCGTAGTAGCCCCAGTGCAGCGTCAAGACCGTGCGCAGCTTGCCCTGGACACCGCAGGCGTCCAGCACCTCCGCGGTCGTGAGTTCCCACCAGTCGAACGGGCTCCTGGTGCCCTTCAGCAGCTTGCCCTGAAACAGCAGGTCGAGCGCCTTGCGGCCCGCGCTCTCCACGCCTTCCGGCAGGCTCTTCATGGCGAAGAACATCAGGGCCGCCTGAGAAGCCTCTTGCACTGCCGCGAGGTAACGCTCGAGAGCTGCTTCCTGGTCGGGGAATGCCTCCTTCAGCTGGGCAACGTAGCGCTCTCGGCTCTCGGGGAGTCCCCAGTCGAAGCCATCGAAGAAGCTGAAGCGATCGTAGGGATCCCCGAGGGACACCATCTCGACCTTCCCTCCCGTGAGCCAGCGCAGCATCTTGCCGGGAACGTCATCGCTCCCCATCTCACCGATGGCGTGCACTCCCGCATCCCAGACGAAGCCCTTGCGAGCGTAACTGTGAGTGAATCCTCCTGGCACGTAGTGCTGCTCGAGCAGCAGTACCTTCCAGCCATAGTGCGCCAGCGAAGCAGCGCAGGACATGCCGCCCATGCCGCTGCCGATCACGATGGCGTCCCAGGGTCCCGCCAGCACTGGGCTCTCGGGATCGTAGTTCTCGTAGACCCGCTTGCCGTCGATGGTCGGAATCGCGGACACGGTCAGCCGATCGCTTCCGCCAGCGCCACCAGGCGGCGCGCGCTCTCGGCGTGGAGGTTCTCCACCAGTTTACCGTCAACCAAGACCACGTTCTTGCCCTGCGCGACCGCGGCCTCGTAGGCGGCGATCACCTTGCGCGCGTGCTCGACCGCCCCGGCGCTGGGCGCGAACACCTCGTTGCAGGGGTCGACCTGCTTCGGGTGGATCAAGGTCTTGCCGTCGAAGCCGAGCTCGAGGCCCTGTTCGCAGCTCGTCCGGAATCCGTCGGCGTCGTTCAAGTCGAGATAGACACCATCCAGGATCGCCAGATTGTACGCGCGGGCCGCGAGCAGGCAGATCCCCAGGGAAGTGATCATCGGGAGACGCATCGCGGTATGTTGAGCATGCAGGTCCTTGGTCAGATCGCTGGTGCCCATCACGAAGCAGCCAACCAGGGGATGCGCCGACGCGATCTCCTTGGCGTTCAGGATCCCGAGCGGCGTCTCGAGCATGCACCAGATCCGCGTGCGCTCGTCAGCGCCTGCCATCAGGCCCACCAGCTCCTCGATCTGCGCCCGCGTCTCCACCTTGGGTAGCAGGATCGCGTCACAGGGGACCTGGGCCGCGGCCTTGACGTCGTCCTTGCCCCACTCCGTGTCGAGGCCGTTGACGCGAATGATCAACTCGCGCCTGCCGTAGCCCCCCGCCTTGACCGCAGCGCACACCTGCTCGCGCGCTTCGAGCTTCTTGTCCGGCGCCGTGGCGTCCTCGAGATCCAGGATCAAGCCATCGGCCGGGAGACTCTTGGCCTTCTCCAGGGCGCGGGCGTTGGAGCCTGGCATGTAGAGGACACTGCGACGCGGAACGATCTTCGGAGCGGTCATGGGGCGGAATCCAAGCACAGATCCCGCTCGGGTCAAAGGCCCCGGGGTGACCGGCGCGAGCTAGCGAATCGACGCCAGGTCGATCGCGAAATCGCTGGTGACGAACACCGGAGGCGTACCGATGGGGGCCTCCACGGTCACGCGCTGGCCCCCTTCGAACGCCTCGCCAGTCAGCGCGTGCTTCCAGGCGCCCGGCGGCAGGTAGACCTCGCGACTGCTCGCACCTTCACTGACGACGGGCGCCACCAGCACCTGGTCTCCGAGCATGAACTCGTCGCTGATCCCCCGGCTGTCTGGATCCTCGGGGAATTGCA
>JAGQIY010000109.1 GCA_020430865.1 Myxococcales bacterium | reverse complement strand
GCCGTGGTGGAGAAGCTCCGCGACCGGGGAGTCCTGGTGACGGTGGCTGGCGGCGTGGCGCTGCGCTTCACGCCGCCCTTGAACGTGGAGCGCGCGTTGCTCGACGAAGCGTTGAGCATCGTGGACGAGATCTTGGGAGGTCTGTCGTGAGCAGCAGGAACTTCATTCAGCTCTCTGACTTGGGCGAGGGAGGGATCTTGCGTGCCCTCGACAGCGCCGATCACTTTCTCTCGACCCGCGGCACCCCAGAGCACCCGCGCCCGCTGGTCGGCAAGAGCGTCGCGCTGGTCTTCCAGAAGGCCAGCACGCGCACCCGGATGTCCCTGGAGATCGCCGTGAGCGAGCTTGGTGGGCATCCAGTAGTGATGACCGCCAGCGGATCGCAGCTCGGGCGCGGTGAGCCAGTCAAGGACACGGCGCGCGTGCTCGGGCGCATGGTCCACGGCATCACCTTCCGCACCTTCAGCCACGACGATCTGATGGAAATGGTCAACTACGCGGGAGTTCCGGTGCTGAACGCGCTCACCGACGCCGGTCATCCCATGCAAATCCTCGCGGATTTGCAGACGGTGCGGCGGAAGGTCGGCAGACTCGACGGACTGAAGTACTGCTGGCTCGGTGACGGCAACAACATGGCGAACAGCTGGATCGAGGCGGCTGGCTTGCTTGGGCTCGACCTCGCGCTGGCGTGCCCGGAGGGATACGACCCCGATCCAGCCGTGGTCGCGACCGCGAAGGATCGGGGGGGGAGGGTGACCGTCGTTCGGCGCCCCGAGCAGGCGATCGAGGCCGCTGACGTGGTCAGCACCGACGTCTTCACGAGCATGGGACAGGAAGCGGAGAGCGCAGCGCGGCTCGAGGCCTTTGCTGGCTACGAGTTGAACGAGACGCTCCTGGCCAAGGGGGCCGCGGAGTGTATCGTGTTGCACTGTCTGCCGGCGCACCGTGGCGAGGAGATCTCGGAGGCCGTGCTCGAGGGGCCGCGCAGCGTGGTGTGGGACGAGGCCGAAGCGCGCCTCCACACCTCCAAGGCGCTCTTCGCCTGGGCGTTCGGCGCTTGAGAATTTGCGTATGGATACGGAGCTGACACCGGGAGCGGACTCGGTGGGGCTGATGCGAGTCCCCCAGCGTCCGTGTGACCGCTGCGGAGAGCCAGTCGATCCCCTCCGCGCCCCGCGGGTAGCGATCTTCCACGACCGGTTCCACTACTTCTGCTCCGCGGAGTGTCGGCAGGAGTTCGACCCCGACGCCGTCGACCCCAAGCTGCCGATGCCCCGGCGCGTCGGCGCCCTCCGCCAGGAAGACGTGATCGCCACGGTCGCTCAGGCGCCGGCGGATCTCGGCCTTCGCCAGAAGACGGCGGAGGCGCTGAGCGAGATAGTCGAGGCTGGCCTGGAGGGCAGCGCGCTCGCGGGTTTGGATGATGTCGGACCCTCTGCGGATCCCCGCGAGAACGCGGTCGAGGTGGTCGAGCCGACGGACCTGCCCACGCTGATGATCCTGATGGCGGGTCTCGCGGGGTTGCTGTCGCTGCTGCTAGCCCTCGCGGGAGACTTCAGGGCGCTGGTCTTCATCCGGGCGATCGTGTTGGTCGTGGGGAGCGCGGCGCTGGTGGCGCGCTACTTCGCAGGACCTCGGGACGCCACCGAGCCCCACCCAGCGGCGTTGCTCGGAGCGCCGCTGCTGGCGGCGCTGGTGACCCTGATCACCTCACTCACTTCGGGGCCCAGTCCCATCGTGAACGTGGCGGGGGCGGCGCTGCTGGCGAGCGCCGCGGGGATCTGGCTGGTGCAGCGTGCTCGCCGACCCATCGAGGCCGAACGTGAGCACATCCACAGCGCGCTCTCCGCGGCGACTC
>JAGQIY010001059.1 GCA_020430865.1 Myxococcales bacterium | reverse complement strand
TGTATTGGTTCAGCGGAAACGTGACGATCGTTGCCCGGGCGCTACGGAGTGGCATCACGCCGCCTCCCGGGCTGCTTGACGGACCTCTGCGCGTCGCACTCGTGCCTCATCAAGCTTGCGAGCGCGGTCAGCATGGATGATCTCTGCGCGTCCCGCGAGCTTGTCTGCGGGCGTGACGTAGCCGATGGCGCTGTGCAGGCGCTGGTGGTTGTAGTCCTCGACGAATCCGCCAACGAAATCACGAGCTTCTTCTAATGATTCCGGAGTCTTGGGTCGGATTGTCGTGTGCTTCAAGGTCCGGTGCCACCGCTCGATCTTGCCGTTTGACTGCGGGTAGTACGGCGAGGTCAGCACGTGGGTCATGCCCACGAGGCGGATGAAGTGGCGGAAGTCACGGGCGATGAACTGGGGGCCGTTGTCGGAGATGAGCCTGACGTTGGCGCCGGGGTACTTCTCCAGGGCTTGCTGGACGATCAGCTCGACGTCCGCCTCCTTCATCTGCTCGTGGATGGCCCAGTGGACGATGAAGCGGCTGAAGCCGTCGAGGATGGAGCAGAGGTAGTAGAAGGTGCCCGCGATGTTGAGGTAGGCGATGTCGATGTGCCAGTGGCGGTGAGGCCCCGAGGGCTGCGTGAAGCCTGTGCCTTTGCGAGAGGGTGGCGGGCTCCAGCGGTCGAGTCGACCGGCGTCGCGCAGGGCGCGGTAGATGGTCGATGGCGAGGCCGCCACGACGTCGGCGTCGAGCATCATGTACGCCAGTCGCCGATACCCGTTGAGCGGGTGGCGGTCATGGAACTCCAGGATGGCGTGACGCTCTGCAGCCGTCAGCCAGTGATCTCGGGGGACGCGGCCGTTGTGACGGTTGATGTCCCCGTAGCGCTTGCGCCAGTCGTAGAAGCGGCCCTTCTGCAGCCCGGTCCAGGCCAGGATGCAGGCGACCGGCAGTTTGGTCAGCTCTTGGAGTTCAGTCACGTGGTCGACAACCGCGTTGCGAACCTTTGGGGACACCCAGCGGCCCTTCAGCGCCCCCCACTGCCTTTTTCCAGCTTGATGTTCCGCTCGGCCAGCGTCGCGATCACCTGGTCCTTGTGGGCCAGCCGGGCCTCGAGCTCCTCGACCTTGCGCTGGCCGGCTTCGAGGGCATGTTGGCGCGGATCGCTGCGCCTGGGCTGGAGCGCGACGGCTGCGTTCTCGAAGAGCTGGTTGCGCCAGTCGTAGAAGACGCTGGGCTGGATGTCGTTCTCTTCGCAGATCACCGACACCTCCACCTTGTCGATGAGGTGCCGCCGCACGATGGCGGCCTTCTGCTCGGGGGTGAAGTGACGTCGTCGTCTGGCCATGATGAACCTCCCTTGCCTCCGTATCTTGAAGGCGGATGAGGTCACGATCCAGCTGACCCGGTACACAACGTCGTGTCGCTGGCCGAGCACCGCAAGGCCAAGGACTCGTGACCTGTACAGCCCGACCTGTACAGCCGCAGGAGCGGCTGTCGTAACATGCTGAAACCATGCGACAAGCTGGCACAGGTGGCGGCGTTCAACATCAAGTGGAAGCCGGGCAACGAGCCGACGACGAACCTGTACGCGTGAGCGGTTCGGCAAGGGTTTGATTTGATTGCAAATCTCGCCCGCAGCGTGCTGGCGGGGGCCGGCCGCTCAGGACGTGAGGCGGTCGAAAGCCTGCTGGCGGGCCAGGAGCGTAGGCGACGGGGGCTCGCCCGCGAGGCGGTCGAAGCGGTCAGTGAGCAACTTCTGCATCAGCTCGGTATGCGCCGCCGGCAGGCGCTCGAAGTGGGGCCAGAGGAGGTCCAGCGCCTCGTCCGCGGCGGCGCGGGCCTCGGCGGCCCGGCCGAGGGCAGCGAGGACGTCGCCGCTGCTGTCCATCGCGTTTGCAAGGTCAGGCTCGAACGCGTCCGGACGCGACGACGCAAGACGGCGATAGATACCCACCGCCTCCGCCGTCGCTGACAACGCCTCCTC